>NZ_JBOBDQ010000011.1:0-115276 GCF_050586565.1 Pseudomonas sp. WC1 | reverse complement strand
TGCTCCAAAAAGCGTTGTGGGGAAGGTCGCATCGGCACACCGCCGATGCGACTTGCCCCGCGGTAAGCCTTTACGCATAAACCAGACTGGTCCTACACCACGACCTACGGCATCATTGCAGAATTTGTCCGGCTGCCCCAAAGGACCGCCCATGAATCTGCCTCCACGCCAACAACAAATCCTCGAGCTGGTCCGCGAACGCGGCTATGTCAGCATCGAGGAAATGGCGCAGCTGTTCGTCGTCACCCCACAGACCATCCGCCGCGATATCAACCAGCTCGCCGAAGCCAACCTGTTACGCCGCTACCATGGTGGCGCCGCCTACGACTCGAGCATCGAAAACACCGCCTACGCCATGCGCGCCGACCAGATGCGCGACGAGAAGCAACGTATCGCCGACGCCGTGGCCCGGCAGATTCCCGACCATGCCTCGCTGTTCATCAATATCGGCACCACCACCGAATCCATCGCCCGCGCCCTGCTCAACCACAATCACCTGAAAGTCATCACCAACAACCTGCACGTGGCGGCGATCCTGGCGGCCAAGGACGACTTCGAAGTGCTGGTGGCCGGTGGCACGGTACGCCGCGACGGTGGCGTGGTCGGCCAGGCGAGCGTCGACTTCATCAACCAGTTCAAGGTCGATTTCGCCGTGGTCGGCATCAGCGGCATCGATGAGGACGGCAGCCTGCTGGACTTCGACTACCAGGAAGTACGGGTATCCCAGGCAATCATCGCCAATGCTCGCCAGGTGCTACTGGCCGCGGACTCTAGCAAGTTCGGCCGCAATGCCATGGTTCGCCTGGGCTCGATCAGCCTGGTCGACTGCCTGGTGACCGACCAGGCGCCTTCCCCGGCCCTGACCCAGCTGCTCAACCAGTACAAGATCCGCCTCGACGTGGTTTGAGTCCAAGGGCTCGCCCCGCCCCCTTGTGTACCGCTGGGTCGAGTACCGTCCCGGCGGCACTTGATCTCTGCCTTGCAAATCGACACCCTGCCTTTTCGCAAATGTTCATTTCCCTGTCATCCGATCAGTTTTTTCTATGAAGACTGACTGGCAGCCGCCTGTTCATTACGCTACTATTTTCGGAAACGAACATTTATGTTCACATTCGATGTGAACAGCCCCAGGAGGCCTTGCCCGTGTCCCAGCCCGTTTCGTCCCAGCCACCCCTCCAAGACTGCTACGACCTCGCCGTTATCGGCGGTGGCATCAATGGCGTGGGCATTGCTGCCGATGCCGCCGGGCGCGGCCTCAAGGTGTTCCTTTGCGAAAAGGACGACTTGGCCCAGCACACCTCCTCGGCCAGCAGCAAACTGATCCACGGCGGCCTGCGCTATCTGGAGCACTACGAGTTCCGCCTGGTGCGCGAAGCGCTGGCCGAACGCGAAGTGCTGCTGGCCAAGGCACCGCACATCGTCAAACCCATGCGTTTTGTGCTGCCTCATCGCCCGCACCTGCGCCCGGCCTGGATGATCCGCGCCGGTTTGTTCCTTTACGATCACCTCGGCAAGCGCAAGCGCCTGGGCGCTTCGCGCAGCCTGCGCTTCGGCCCTGGCTACCCGCTAAAATCCACCATTACCCGCGGCTTCGAATATGCCGACTGTGCCGTCGATGACGCCCGCCTGGTCGTGCTCAACGCCATGGCCGCGCGCGAACTGGGTGCGGACATTCTCACCCGCACCCGCTGCTTGCGGGCCGAACGTGTCGATGGCATCTGGCAGGTAGACTTGCAACACGCCGATGGCAGCCTGCAGACCATTCGTGCGCGCGCCCTGGTCAACGCCGCCGGCCCATGGGTCGCCAGCTTCATCAAGGACGACCTCAAGCTTGACGCGCCGTACGGCATTCGCCTGATCCAGGGCAGCCACCTCATCGTGCCGCGCCTGTACGAAGGCGACCACGCCTACATCCTGCAGAACGAAGACCAACGCATCGTCTTCTGCATCCCTTACCTGGACCGTTTCACCCTGATCGGCACCACCGATCGCGAGTACAGCGACGACCCGGCCAAGGTAGCGATCACCGAGCAGGAAACCCACTACCTGCTGAAGGTCGTCAACGAGCACTTCAACCATCAACTGAGCCAAGCCGACATCCTGCATACCTACTCCGGGGTGCGGCCGCTTTGCAACGACGAGTCGGACAACCCGTCGGCAGTGACCCGCGACTACACGCTCGCCCTCTCCGCCCCAACAGGCCAGGCGCCGCTCCTGTCAGTGTTCGGCGGCAAGCTCACCACCTACCGCAAGCTGGCCGAATCGGCCATGGCTGAACTCAAGCCCTTCTTTACCCAGATGCGCGGCAGCTGGACTGCCGACGCGCCACTGCCAGGCGCTGAAGGGATGACAACGGTGCAGGCGCTGATCGATGCCGTACTGGCACGTTGCGGTTGGTTGCCTGCCGACATCGCCAAACGCTGGGTGCTCACCTACGGCAGCCGTGTGTGGCGGCTGCTCGATGGCATCGATGGGCCCGAGGGGTTAGGACAGGCTATCGGGGCCGGGCTTTTCACCCGCGAGGTAGACTACCTGCTGAAGGAAGAGTGGGCTGAGCAAGCCGCTGACATCCTCTGGCGTCGTACCAAGCTGGGCCTGTCGCTGACCGCGCAGGAGCAGATGGCTTTGGAGGCGTATCTGCAGCAAGCCCGCAAGCTGCGTGCCAATAGCCGCGCAGCCTGACAGTGACCGTGAAGCCCTCTTGATGGTTCAAGAGGGCGTACCCGGCCAACGCTCGTGGGCTTCGCGCGCCAAACGCACCAGCAACGCCCGCTCACTGCGTTCGTAATCAGTCCTCAGGGCTTCACAGCGTTGTAGAAACTCGCTTTCGTTGATCACTTGCTCATCGACCTGAGCCTGCACGGCCTCCATGCGCTCGTGGAGTGGTTGCAGCAACGCTTCAAATCGCTGCGCATAGGACTCCCGCGCGTATTGCTCCCAGAAAGGCCGCTGTGCCAAAGCGGTAATCAAGGCATCTGTCGTTTCATTTTGCAGCACCGTGTCCTGCGCCCGCAGCAGGTCACTGGTAGTGATGTTTGCAAAACCGGGAAAATGCATTTCGTCGATCTCGATAGGCAAGCCCAGCGGGCGGGCAAGACGCTGCCGATAGAAAAGCCTGGTCTCGATCTCATCGATGAGTGGGGCGTGCTCGGCACGCATGCGCTGCACGTGCAGCGTCGCCAGGCGGTCGACCTCGTCCAGTCGAAACAATCCGCGCCCAAGGTTCAGCAAACGGGCTTCGATCCGGTTGCCATGGGTATCTTCGACAGCACGCACTACCAGAACGCCAAGCTCCATCTGCTCCAGCAGAATCAATAACCGGTCTACACAACTGCGTCGGCCAGAGACCTCGAGAAACAATTGTTGGCGCAACCGCTCGTGCTGCTCGCACGCGTCCAGAATCCGCCAGATACGGCTGCGATAATGCCCCGGGTGCTGTTCGAAGTCCTCGGTAATGGCGAAGTCCGCCAGAAAGCGGAACAATCCCTCCGATTCTGGTTCCCCACGCAGTGCTGTCCATATTGCCTGCTGGCGATCACGTTCGCCGTCGCCTGCACGGTTGGCCCAGTTGTCGAACAGATCGCTGTCGATTGCACGGTGGCGTGCCGACGCTGACCCCCAATGCCCCGGAGTCACACCTCGTGCCTCATCCAGCAGCAATCCGTCAGCTTCGCTCAGTGGATTGTCATGCAAGGACAACTGGTGCACCTGCAAGCGCAACTGGTGCAATTCCTGGCGCAGTGTGCGGATGTTGTTGTTACGCAAGTCCACGTGGGCACGAAACGAAATTCGCTCAGGCAACACCTCCAGGCCCGCGGCGCGCAGGTTGACTTCACGCAGATTGCCCAGGCGAGTGAGTATCGGCGCCCTTCCCAACGGGTTTTGGCTCAGGTCCAGGTACCGCAGGGCGCCACTCCCGGCCAGACGCAATTCACCGGCCTCGTCCATCACTACCCTGTTGCGGCGCAGGTTCAAATGCCGCAGACGGGGCAACCGTTCAATGCCCTGAGGAACAGCAGTCAGGCGATTGCCAGACAGGTCGAGCTCAACCAGATTGGGAAAGCGCCGGAGAAAGTCCCCATTGATTTCACCAAGGCTCAGGTCACTGAGGATCAGCCGTCGCACATGATCAAAGCTCACCCCCTCCGGTAAATTGGGCAGGGTACCGACACGCTCTCCGGTGATGATCAGCGCGTAGTCCCCGGCCTCGTCGGTAATCTTGCGCCGCCAACTGCGCCTTACGGCGGTGGCGACCCGGCGGCGGCGTAGCGCGTCCAGCGGGTTACTGGCGTCCCTGCGCCACTGGCGCAGGCCCTGACGCAGGCGCGTGAGCTGATCCATGAGCTGGCTATAGTGCTCCCACAACCCGACTCGCCGCTCCATGAGGTCGAGCAGATAGGCTTGCAGTTCTCCGTCAGTCATTGTCGGAAACACTTGGTGAATACCCCGACCGATCGCACGCCGGCTGCTCTCGCCTCGCCCACTCAAGACATAACCGAGACGCCCATCCCCCAAACGGCTCGGGGGGCGCAGGCCAACGCCCAGCCGGGGCATGCCACAGAGCTCGGCCGCCTGGGTACGGTCACCGGCAGCGGCCTCGATCAGCAACGAGCCCAAGGCGTCAGGACTGGCCGCGGCGTCGCCAAGATCGGCTGTCTGCGTCTCATCCAGCGCAGCCAACAGTGCCGCAAGATATGAACCGGACGTGGCTTGGCCGACGTAGTGGTAGCCGTCGCTGCGGCGCACGATACACCGTACGTCCTCTGCAGCCTCGGCGCCGATGCCAGTCAGATACCGGCCATCAGGGCTACTGTCGCGCACTTCTATGCGCAAGGTGTCCGGCCACTTCACTTGACGCTTCAGCAAACCCAAGGCCAGGCGTTCGGTGTCGGGATTGACGCAGCGCGGCAGACGCAAACCGGCGCATGCCCTGTCCAGACGGCTCTCGCGCAGTGACCACCGTGCGCGCTCGGCCACCGCCAAAGGGATCCGCTGCGTGGCGCTGAGCGTATCGAGCTGCGCCCCGCTGCAGTGCTTCAGCAGCTCATGCGTACAGCGAGCCGACAGGCCCGGAAAAGTGTGCTGCACCAGCCGCTCGATGCCGTTGGACCGCACTTGCCGAGCAGCGACGTGCTGCGCCAGTTGCGGTGCGCTGAAGTCCGGATTGCGCTCATGTGCCTGATAGAGCTCCAAGGCATCGAGCAACCGTGCAGGTGCGCCCGTGTGTTCGACGTGCAAACGGCGAATCTGTGCTTCACTCAGCCCTGTCACCTGCAGCAGGTAGTCGCATGCCTGCGTCGGTAGTTGTGCCAGCGGTGTACTCAAGCGGCGTACCAGATTGGCCCGCCCTTCCCAGCCCTGGGGAGCTTCGAGTTCATGGCGCCAGCCGCCGGCTCCGTTCTGTTCGATCAGCGGCCGGTAGGCACTGGGACGATCAGGATGCTGGATCCTGGAGCGGCCATCCTGCGGATCCTCCATCACCCTGTAACGCCCCTCATTGAGGTGCCAGAGCCATTCCTGCGCGCCGACACCACGCACCGGTTGGGTATCGTAACCTGGCAGGTCCGTGGCCATGAGCTTGACCTTGCCAGCAGCGTGGCATACCGGCGCCAATTCATCCACGAAGGCCACACGCTCCAGGGCGCGCACGGCAATTTTGCTGCCAGCGGCGATCATCCCGCCTACCACAACGTTTTCGGCAACGTTGAACAGGTGGTTCAACGCCCCTTCGCGATCCCCCATGCGCCAATCTTCGTACCCTTCATACACTTCATCAGCCAGCTGTACCGCGTTGGCCACCAGCAACACTTCACCCAGCACCGGCACGAAGAACCCCACCACGTTCAGCAAGTCCATACCCAGCTCTTTGTAGCCCTGCATGCGCGCTTCGCGGTCTTCGTCATCCTCGACATCGGTGGGCACGGCGAGCACTTTGGCGTCATCCCTGATCTTGGCGATGAATTGCCGGCGCAGGTGGGCAAACGGCGCATCAGTGATCGCTGCGCAACGGGCGTCAAGTTCTACCCCAGCGGCCTGTGCCTGTGCGACCCGTTCGTTCAATACACGATAAAAATTGACCCGCTCTCGCTCGCTAATGAAGCGTGCGAAAAAGCGACGATATGCCGGCTTGAGAAAGCGCTTTCCGAGGTAGGTGTCGAGGGCGTCCCAGCTGGCATGGCCGGAGACAGGCACAAGCGGGTCACCGGGTATCCAAAGCACCACCGACTCGACTGCACCATCCGCCGAGGGACGCACTTCCAGCGTCAGCACACCTTGAATCGGGCGGCCCAGCAGGTACAGCTGTCGGGGTACAACAGTACCAACCCGCGCAGGCACCACCGGCTTTTCGGCAACAAGCGGCAACAACAACCAATACGTGCGCTCGTCAATTTCGCCTTTGAACACAGCGATCCGCATCGCCACCTCGAAATTGGCCCTGAAACTCGCCTCGAACTGCCCGTGCAAGCGAGCGGTGGCCTGGCCCGGCTCATCCTGGGGGCCATCTTCAGGCTGCAGATGGTGGGTGAGCAACGCCTGGTACTTGCCACCGGCATCGATTTCACGACACGCGGAGGCAAACGCATGGAAGCTCATTGGCAGGCGTTTGCCGTCGCCATCGACCAGTTCACCTTTGAGCATCAGCGCGGGGCGCGTTTCCTTGCGATGATAATTATGCAGCGCCGCCGCCAGCAAAGAGCGCCTGGAGCGGCGAACATAGGTTGGCCGCAGCAGAGCAGGCGAAGCGCTGGGCAGCAACAACCGCTTCGAGATCCGCACCTTGCAACTGTTCACATCCGGGTTGCTGATGCCGCTGTTGCGCAGTTTCGTTGTGAGCAACGCTGCTGTGTAGGCCTGCAGAGAAGGGATGGCCTGGAGGATCGGGCCAAGCCGAGCATTGCAGTTCGCCTGTCGGCGCAGGGCGTTACGTAACGCATCGAGCCTTTCCGGTTGCGCGTGGTCGACTAGCCATCGGGGCAGGTTCTGGGCAATCAGGCTATCGATGGAGCCTTTCGGCGGCTGGTGCGGTGACATCTGCGGAGCTCTCCAGGCAAAGAGGACAGCTCACTACGCCCAAGCACGTACCGGGCACTGCCTAGTTACCGCATGCACACACGCAAGGTGTTGTAGCGCAATGCGTTCGGACAACCGAACGGCAAAGCAGCATTCATTCGGCCAAACGAACGCTACTGGGATCTCTAGACTGTCAAGCGCGAGCAATACACGTGGTTTAAGGTCGACAGCATGGCTTGGCACGAGTCATGCTCTACACTTGGAAGCCGAATGCACACCGCTTCATGCTGTATTCGTTGAACGAAAGAGTCCGCCAACGGCTCCATAAAAAAAACAAACACGTCGAGGAAAATTTGATGCGTATCGTTCGTCAATTGCTGGGCGCCGCCATCGCGGCTGCAGTCATCGCATCGCCGGTCATGGCTGAAGAGCTGACCGGTACTCTGAAGAAGATCAAGGATTCGGGCACCATCACCCTGGGCCACCGTGACTCTTCCATTCCGTTCTCCTACCTGGCCGGCAGCACCACACCGGTCGGTTACTCCCACGACATCCAGCTGGCCGTCGTCGAAGCCCTGAAAAAGCAACTGGGCACCGACATCAAGGTCAAGTACAACCTGGTAACCTCGCAAACCCGCATCCCGCTGGTGCAGAACGGCACCGTGGACCTTGAGTGCGGCTCCACCACCAACAACGTCGAGCGCCAGCAGCAAGTCGGCTTCTCGGTAGGCATCTTCGAAGTCGGCACACGCCTGCTGACCAAGGTCAAGGATGGTCAACCGTCCTATAAAGACTTCCCGGACCTGGCCGGCAAGAACGTGGTGACCACCGCCGGGACCACCTCCGAGCGCATCCTCAAGGCGATGAACGCCGACAAGCAGATGAAGATGAACGTGATCTCCGCCAAGGACCACGGCGAAGCCTTCAACATGCTCGAAGGCGGCCGCGCCGTGGCCTTCATGATGGACGACGCCCTGCTGGCCGGTGAAATGGCCAAGGCTAAGAAGCCTGGCGACTGGGTCATCACCGGCACGCCACAGTCGTACGAAATCTACGGCTGCATGGTGCGCAAGGAGGATGCTGCGTTCAAGAAAGCAGTCGACGAAGCCATCGTCGCCTACTTCAAGTCGGGTGAAGTCAACAAGAGCTACGACAAGTGGTTCCAGCAGCCAATTCCGCCAAAGGGCCTGAACCTGCAGTTCCCGATGAGCGACGAGCTGAAGAAGCTGATCGCCGAGCCGACCGACAAGGCAGCGGACGAGAAGAAGTCCTGATCTCCGGCAAATAGTGGCCTGAAGCGCATCCGCGCGAATCCATCCGACAGGCCACCTAGTTAGTGTCTAACCTTTACATCCGAGGGCGTCGAACGCCCCCGGATGTATCGAGGTGCCCGTGAAACAACCGTCTGAGGGGAAATCCCGATGAATTACAACTGGGACTGGGGCGTGTTCTTCAAGTCCACCGGCGTGGGCAGCGAAACCTATCTGGACTGGTACATCACCGGCCTGGGCTGGACCATCACCATCGCCATCACCGCCTGGATCATCGCCTTGCTGCTGGGCTCGCTGCTCGGAGTGATGCGTACCGTACCCAATCGTCTGGTGTCAGGGATCGCCACCGCCTACGTCGAGCTGTTCCGCAATGTGCCGCTGCTGGTGCAGCTGTTCATCTGGTACTTCCTGGTGCCGGACCTGCTGCCCGAAGGCTTGCAGGAGTGGTTCAAGCAGGACCTCAACCCGACCACCTCGGCGCTGATCAGCGTGGTCATCTGCCTGGGCCTGTTCACCGCCGCCCGTGTCTGCGAGCAGGTGCGTACCGGCATCCAGGCGCTGCCCCGCGGCCAGGAGTCGGCCGGGCGCGCGATGGGCTTCAGCCTGCCGCAAATCTACATGAACGTGCTGCTGCCCCAGGCCTACCGGATCATCATTCCGCCGCTCACTTCGGAATTCCTGAACGTTTTCAAGAACTCCTCGGTGGCCTCGCTGATCGGCCTGATGGAGCTGCTGGCGCAGACCAAGCAGACCGCCGAGTTTTCCGCCAACCTGTTCGAGGCGTTCACCCTGGCTACGCTGATCTACTTCACCCTGAACATGGGCCTGATGCTGCTCATGCGCATGGTCGAGAAAAAAGTCGCCGTGCCTGGCCTGATTTCCGTGGGGGGCAAGTAAATGGAAATGGATTTCAGCGAAATCATACCCGCGCTGCCCGCCCTGTGGGACGGCATGCTGCTGACCCTGCAACTGATGGTCATGGGCGTGGTTGGCGGTATCGCCCTGGGCACCGTCCTGGCCCTGATGCGGCTGTCGTCGAGCAAGCTGCTGGCCAACGTCGCCGGCGCCTACGTCAACTACTTCCGCTCCATCCCGCTGCTGCTGGTGATCACCTGGTTCTACCTGGCGGTGCCTTTCGTGCTGCGCTGGATTACCGGTGAAGACACCCCCGTGGGCGCGTTCACCTCTTGCGTGGTGGCGTTCATGATGTTCGAGGCGGCGTACTTCTGCGAAATCGTGCGTGCCGGCGTGCAGTCGATCTCCAAGGGCCAGATGGGCGCCGCGCAAGCGCTGGGCATGAGCTACGGCCAGTGCATGCGCCTGATCATCCTGCCCCAGGCGTTTCGCAAGATGACCCCGCTGCTGCTGCAACAGAGCATCATCCTGTTCCAGGACACCTCGCTGGTCTACACCGTCGGCCTGATCGACTTCCTCAACTCGGCCCGCGCCAACGGCGACATCATCGGGCGCTCCCACGAGTTCCTGATCTTCGCCGGTGTCGTCTACTTCCTCATCAGCTTCTCCGCTTCCTGGCTGGTCAAGCGCCTGCAAAAAAGGATCGCCGTATGATTTCCATCAAGAACGTCAACAAGTGGTACGGGGACTTCCAGGTACTGACCGACTGCAGCACCGAGGTCAAGAAGGGTGAAGTGGTGGTTGTGTGCGGCCCGTCCGGCTCGGGCAAGTCGACGCTGATCAAGTGCGTCAACGCACTGGAACCGTTCCAGAAGGGCGACATCGTGGTCGACGGCACCTCCATCGCAGACCCGAAGACCAACCTGCCCAAGCTGCGTTCGCGGGTGGGCATGGTGTTCCAGCACTTCGAGCTGTTCCCGCACCTGTCGATCACCGAGAACCTGACCATCGCCCAGCGCAAGGTGCTCGGTCGTAGTGAGGCGGAAGCCACCAAGAAGGGCCTTGCCCTGCTCGACCGCGTCGGCCTCGGCGCCCACGCCAAGAAACACCCCGGCCAGCTGTCCGGCGGCCAGCAGCAGCGCGTGGCGATCGCCCGCGCCCTGTCGATGGACCCGATCGTCATGCTGTTCGACGAACCGACCTCGGCACTGGACCCGGAAATGGTCAACGAAGTGCTGGACGTGATGGTCGAACTGGCCCACGAAGGCATGACCATGATGTGCGTGACCCACGAGATGGGCTTCGCCCGCAAGGTCGCCAACCGGGTGATCTTCATGGACAAGGGCAACATCATCGAGGACTGCCAGAAGGAAGACTTCTTCGGCAACCCCGAAGGCCGCCACGAGCGTACCCAGCACTTCCTCAGCAAGATCCTGCAACACTAAGTCGGCCACAGTGACGCTGCCCGGCCACCTGCCGGGCAGCGGAAGCTGGTCGTGACAAGGCCACTGTGATGAAATGCGACCCTTCGCTCCTTCGCCCCGCCCAGCCCACCGTGAAAACCCGCCTGATTCGCCAATTGCTCGTCCCCCCCCTGGTCATCCTGTTGATGGTCGGTTTAGGGATGGCTGGCTTCCTGATCAGCGAAAGCAACGGTATCCGCACGCTCAGTGAAAACGGCGAGCGCCAGCTGGAGCTGCATGCGCGCACCGTCGAAAGCGAAATAAGCAAATACACCTACCTGCCCAGCCTGCTCGAGCTGGAAGACAGTGTCTCGCGCCTGCTCACCGACCCCGATGCCGGTGACCGCCAGGCCGTCAACGAATACCTCGAAGGTCTGAACCGGCGCAGCCGCAGCCGGGCGATCTTCGTCCTCGATACCAATGGCCGGGTCCAGGCCACCAGCAACTGGCGCGACGCCGACTCTTTCCTCGGCGAGGACCTGGCATTCCGCGCCTACTTCCAGGTCGCCGTGCGCGGCGAACCCGGGCGGTTCTACGGTATCGGCAGCACCACCGGCGAGGCCGGCTACTACCTGGCCCACGGTCTGGAGGAACACGGCAAGATCATCGGCGTGGCCGTGATCAAGGTGCGCCTCGACACCCTCGAGGAGCGCTGGCAGCGTGCCCGCCTGGAGGCTTTTGTCAGCGACGAGAACGGCATCATCATCCTTTCCAGCGACCCGTCCCGGCGCTTGAAATCGGTGCGCCCGCTTAACCCACAGATCAAGGAGCGCCTGGCGCGCAGCCTGCAGTACTACTGGTGGCCGCTCAACGAGCTGCAGCCGCTGGCCCGGGAAACCCTCGCCGATGGCGTGGAGAAGCTGACCTTTCCGGCCAACAGCGAGACCGAGCACGGCAAGCAGCGCGACGTCTCCTACCTGGCCCAGACCCGCCGCCTGGCCGACACGCCCTGGCACTTCACCCTGCTCACCCCCCTGCAGGACCTGCGCCGCGAGTCGATGGTGCAGGGCATCCTGGTCGGGGTGGCTTTCGCCCTGCTGGCGATCCTGGCCATCGCCTGGAATGAGCGACGCAAGGTGATCGCCACCCGCCTGGCGGCCCGCGAGGCACTGGAAGAGGCCAACAGCCAGCTGGAGCGCAAGATCACCGAGCGCACTGCCGACCTGCGCGCCAGCAACGAACGCCTCAAGGGCCAGATCCGTGAGCGCCGCCATGCCGAACAGACCTTGCGCCACGCCCAGGACGAGCTGGTCCAGGCCGGCAAGCTGGCGGCCATCGGCCAGATGTCCACCAGCATCGCCCACGAACTCAACCAGCCGCTGGCGGCGTTGCGCACCCTGTCCGGCAACACGGTACGCTTCCTCGAGCGTGGCGCGCTGGAAACCGCCAGCACCAACCTGCGCACCATGAACGACCTGATCGATCGCATGGGCCGCATCACCGCGAGCCTGCGCTCGTTCGCCCGACGCGGCGACGACAGCGGCCAGGCGTCTCTGGAAAAGGCCGTGGAAGCCACGTTGCAAGTGCTGGCCAACCGCATCAGTGCCTGCCACCTGCAACTGCACCGCCAGTTCGACGACCCGCTGCTGGCCATCGACCAGACCCGCCTGGAACAGATCCTGGTCAACCTGATCGGCAACGCCCTCGACGCCATGGCCACCCAGCCCTTGCCGCAACTGTGGCTCGAAGGCGAAACACAGGGCGACAAGTACCGCCTGCGGGTGCTCGACAATGGCCACGGCATCGACGCCGAGGCGCGCAAGCACCTGTTCGAACCCTTCTTCACCACCAAACCGGGCGAGCATGGTCTGGGCCTGGGCCTGACCTTGTCGGCAAGCCTTGCCACCGCGGCCAAGGGTACACTGAGCGTCGAACACCCCAGCGGTGGCGGCACCGCGTTCGTCCTTGCCCTGCCCCTGGTCACGCCCCCTAGCGAATTGGCTGAGCCTCTATGAATCAAGCACCTCTCACCGTCCTGATCGTCGAAGACGACCCGCACGTGCTGCTCGGCTGCCAGCAGGCGCTGGCCCTGGAAGATATCGCCTGTGAAGGCGTCGGCAGCGCCGAACAGGCCCTCGAGCGCATCGGCGACGACTTCGCCGGCATCGTCGTCAGCGATATCCGCCTGCCGGGCATCGATGGCCTGGAGCTGCTAAACCGCCTCAAGGCCCGCGACCGCAGCCTGCCGGTGGTGCTGATCACCGGCCACGGCGATATCGACATGGCGGTCGGCGCCATGCGCAACGGCGCCTACGATTTCATGGAAAAGCCCTTCTCGCCGGAGCGCCTGGTCGATGTGGTGCGCCGCGCCCTGGAGCAACGCGGGTTGTCCCGCGAGGTGTTCGCGCTGCGCCGCCAGCTGGCCGAACAGAGCAGCCTGGAAGGTCGCATCATCGGCCGCTCGCCGGCCATGGAACATCTGCGCGAGCTGATCGCCAACGTCGGCGATACCTCGGCCAACGTGCTGATCGAAGGTGAAACCGGCACCGGCAAGGAACTGGTCGCCCGTTGCCTGCACGACTTCAGCCGACGCCAGGGCCAACCCTTCGTGGCGTTGAACTGCGGCGGCCTGCCGGAGAACCTGTTTGAAAGCGAGATCTTCGGCCACGAAGCCAACGCCTTCACTGGCGCGGGCAAGCGCCGCATCGGCAAGATCGAGCACGCCAACGGGGGGACGCTGTTCCTCGACGAGGTCGAGAGCATGCCGATCAACCTGCAGATCAAGCTGCTGCGCGTGCTGCAGGAGCGCACCCTGGAGCGCCTGGGCTCGAACCAGAGCATCCCGGTGGACTGCCGGGTGATCGCCGCGACCAAGGCCGACCTCGCCACTCTGGGCCAGAGCGGCCAGTTCCGCAGCGACCTGTACTACCGCCTCAACGTCGTCACCCTCGAGCTGCCACCGCTGCGCGAGCGTCGCGAAGACATCCTGCAGCTGTTCGAACACTTCCTGCAGCAGTCGGCCTTACGCTTCGACCGCGAAGCACCGACCCTCGACAGCCAGACCCTGTCGCAGCTCATGGCCCATGACTGGCCAGGCAACGTGCGCGAGTTGCGCAACGTCGCCGAGCGCCATGCCCTGGGCCTGCCCGCGTTCAAGAAGGGCACCAGTGCTGGCGCCAGCCAGGGACTTGGCTTCGCCGAAGCGGTGGAGGCATTCGAGCGCAACCTGCTCAGCGATGCTCTGCAACGTACAGGCGGCAACCTCAGCCAGGCCAGCCAGGAGCTGGGCATGGCCAAGACCACGCTGTTCGACAAAGTGAAGAAATACGGCCTCGGCTGACCTGCAACCCGAACCTGGAAAGACAACGTGGACTTGGTATTCAAAGCGGGCCTTGGCGCCGGCGTGGTGGTGCTCCTGGCGATTCTGTCGAAAACCCGTAACTACTACATCGCCGGACTGGTGCCGCTGTTCCCCACCTTCGCCCTGATTGCCCACTACATCGTCGGCAAGGGCCGCTCACTGGCGGACCTGAAGACCACCATCCTGTTCGGGATGTGGTCGATCATTCCCTATTTCGTGTACCTGGCCACGCTGTACCTGCTGGTCGAGCGCATGCGCCTGGAGGCCTCGCTGGCCTTGGCCACGGTGGCCTGGCTGGTGGCGGCCACCGTGCTGGTGACCCTGTGGGTGCGGATGCACTGAAGCCATCGTGATTCGCTCTAAAGCCCGGCGATATGCGTATCCTGCCGGTTCGACTGCAGGTAAGGCAGTACCGCCCCCAGCAGCGGCGCCTTGAACGGCTCCTGGAACCGGTGCGCCAGCCCCGGAATCAGCCGCAATTGGCTACCCTGGATGTGCGCCGCCAGATGCACCCCATGCATCACCGGCAACAACGGGTCGGCCGTTCCATGCACCACCAATGTCGGCACCCGCAGTTGGTTGAGCAACTCGACCCTGCTGGGTTCGGCGAGGATCGCCATGATCTGGCGTTTCACACCCTCCGGATTGAACGCCCGGTCATAGGCCAAGGCGGCCTGCTCGATCAGGGCAGCGCGGTCATCATGGACCTCGGGGCTGCCTAACGCCGCCAGCAAGTCGGCTTGCTGCTCGATGGCCACCTCACGACTCGGTGCACTGCGCCGCGCCAGCAGTTGTACCAGTGCCGGGGCCGGGGCTGGCAGGCCAACGGCGCCCGAACTGGACATAACCAGTGTCAGGCTGCGTACCCGCTGCGGCGCCATCGCGGCTATATGCTGGGCGATCATGCCGCCCATGCTCACCCCCAGCACGTGAAACTGGCGAACCTCGAGCGCATCCATGAGGCGTACGCCATCATTGGCCATGTCCGACAGGCTGTAGGGTGCAGAAACCGGCAACCCCAGCTTGTAGCGCAGCAATTCGAGGGTCAGGCTCGCCGAAGCCGGCATTTGGTTCCAGCGCGACAGGCCGACATCGCGGTTGTCGTAGCGGATCACCCGAAAGCCCTGGCGACACAAGGCCTCGACCACATCATCCGGCCAGTGGATCAATTGCCCGCCCAGGCCCATCACCAACAGAAGCACAGGATCGCGGGGCGCACCGACACTCTGGTAGACCAGGCTCAACTCACCCAGCTCGGCCCGTTGCACAGGCACATGGACGTCACAACGGCTCTCGGCAAAGCTCGCCGGCACGACCAGTAAAAAGAAGAAAAATAAAAACGCCCGCATGAAAGAAACACCAGAATGCAGATCCCCAATTGAGCGCGAGTCTGATGAATCTCTTGCCAGCGCGCTGCCACAAAACAGTGACAGTTTGATGAATCCCGCCGAATGGCGAGATACGATAATTAACTACGACCCAGCAAGCGCCCCCCTTTCCTTCAATGGCGTTGCCGTATCCGGCAACTCTCAAGAAGGATCGACCGATGCACGAGCTGACACGCCCCCTCCCTCCCTTTGCCCTTAAGCCCCTGCCACTGGACGCCGTGCCGCCGGACGTCCCGGTTGTTCATCGAGCACGTAAAGCGTGCGAAGACCAGCAACGGACATTCGATACACTGCTGCGCCAGGCGCCCGGCGTTCGCCAGATCATTGGCACTTGGTTGAAAGAAACACTGTCCATCGCCCCCGGGCAAGTCGACCTGGTGCTTGAAAGTGCGCAGCAACCACAAAGTATCAATCTCGTTGCGTTGACTGCCTGGGCCCGACATCACGCCACACATCCCACGATTGACCGTTGCGCACGCATCACCGGTAACCTTGGAGCGCTGCCCCGGCCACCCAGCAAATTAGTGGCACATCTGGCAACTCTGAATCTCCCCAGCCTCGTTCGGCAGTGCTGGAGCCGCTACTGGGGGGAACGGGCTGCGGGAACGCCCATGAGTCGAAAGGAACAGGCACGCGCACAGTACCGACGCCATTTCGAGTCCACCGTCGATATCGCGTTCGCCATTGATCCCTCGGCGGCGGCGCTCCGTCCAGTGCTAGGTGCCATGGACAATCCGCAGTGGCTGCGGATCGATCATCGCCAACTGTTTATCGAAACACCCGCCTGCGAGCCAGGAGCGCTGATCTTCAGCATCGAAGGCGAAGCGGCGCTGACTGTCTACTCCCCCGGTAGCAGCGAAACCCTCAGTTACCACGTGTCACGCCAGGCTCTGGAGTCCAAGCTCGGGCATACCACCTACAACGCACTGGACTCGATCGAAAAAGGTTTCGATACCCTCTTCGATAATCTGGAGAGCCGCCTGCTGGCAACGCTCGACCACGACCCCGGCGAAAGCCTTGGCAACGCAGCCACAGCATTGGCGCTGGCTGATCAACTGTATAGCGACTGGCGCCATCCAACGGTTTTCGCCATGCCGTTTGCCCTTGAATCCGCAGAGGACGACGATCCCTGCGACCACTCACTGTTCGAGCTGGCCCCCTTTGGCATTGAGGCACAATGGTCAAGGCGCGTGCAGTTGGTCGCTCTACAACTGGAAAAGTTGGCAGAGCTTTCCCAGCAAGACCTTGAGGAATACCAACGCCAACAAGGTGTTCTGCTCAAGGCGCGTGAGGCCGCCCAGCCCCAGATAGAGGCCATCCTGGCCTCGGCGAAATGGCACTCCGACGCTCGCCCGGTCACAGTCCCACCCGCTTTGTTGGCGGCTCACGGCCAAGCCCTGCTGGCCCATGCCCGATTGAAACGGTTGCTGGGCGAACTGGCGCCTGACGTACTCGCGTTGGTTGAATCACTGTTCAACCCGCAGGACGACAGCGCGCTGACGGCTTCACCCGTATTGCGCTCGGCCCCAAGTGCCCCGTCAGGCAGCCCTCGCGAACAGGTGCTGCACGACGTTGTTGTCATCGCCAGGCGCACGCTCCTGGACACTCCCGATACCCGCCAACCCTTCGCCATTTACTGGCTCGGTGGGCACGGAGGGCTGTTGCAGTGCAACGACCAGGGCGTACTCGCTCGTTATCTGTTCCAACATGGCACAGAGCTGTCGCTTCGCTTCGAGCCTATCGTCGGCGACAGCCTTGCCTACGCACTCGACACGCAACTGACGCATACGCGCCAAGCCTGGCAGACACTGCAGAACGAGAAAGGGCTCGACGCCGCGGCCGCTGAACTACCGCAGGCAAGACAGTCCCTGGGCCAACACCTGCAGGTGTCCTGGCAGGGCACGCGGGAGGCGGCGCTCTCCCACCTGAAAGAGGAGCAACAGCTTACAAGCAGGTTAGGCAGCTCACCCACCGCCTTCGCCAAGATGACCGAAGAGGTGCGCACCTCTTTCAAGACCATGGCCAATGACTACTTGGCAGCCTTGCGCGACAGCCAGGCGCTGATGGATCGCGACCTGCCGGAGCGCGAGGCGTTCTGCCAGAAATGGGTGTCGAAAACCCTGATACAGGATTTCGATGGTTTCGACGGTGGCCGGATGCTTCTGCAACTCCCGCTATCGACAAGCTGGCGCAATCATCCGGTCGTCGGCAGTGGCGCTCCAGGAACACCGACCCGGCCAGTGCTGACCGCAAGCCTTGAGACCGAGGAGGTCACGCTGGAAAGCCTGCTGTTGCAAAACATCGACAGCACCATGCTGGAACGCCTGAATTTCGTCAAACCCAAGCGCGCCGATGGGCAGCCGCCAGGGCAGTCCATCGAGAAAGGCCTCGATCGCAAATACTTGCAAGGCCTGGCACACCGCCTGGACCTCGCTGGGCGCTACGAATCGGCGCTCCATGCCGCATTCAGCGACCCCACTGAGTCGGAATATGCCCATGCCTACCGCCGAGAGTGCCTGATCGCCCCTCACCGTTTGATGCTGAAGTTGCAAAACCTGCTGTATCACCAGCGAGGGGACTTGGATAGCGTCGGTCACGCGATCCTTTGCGTGGCAATCGATGCCGACAGCCGATCGGCCTTCCAGGCCGACGGCCATGACATTCAATTGTTGCCCGCCCAGTTGACGGCTGGCGGCAAGGATACCGACGAGCAATCCACGACACTGTCGGGGGTGACGTTCATCGAGGACCGCGCCAGCAAGGTCACCTTGCTCTATCGTCCCGATCACCCGACCCACGGGCTGCGCCAGTACGACAGTCTCGAACAAGCGCGGCTGGCGCTGTTCGATGAACGCGACGACTACCTCGTCAGCCGGGCACTGAGCGGAAACCCTGGCGCCCATCGCACACGGCTGCGCGAAGCGCGCATTCGCCATTTCGACCGCATGATAGGTGTAGGTACCGCCTGGCCCGCCACCACCTCACTGGCCGCCCACCTGCTCGAGGCCCATCGAGGGCGCCTGGTGATGGAGCATCGCGCGACGTCGCGCTCCAACCTGGACCTGTTCTTCGAGCATTTGGCCGGGCAGAGCGCTGGCGTGCTGATAGGGTTCAAGATCGCCCTGGGGGCGATCCCGTTCCTGGGGCTGCCGATCAGCGCCTACGACGCATTCGTCAGTGCCACCGAGGTGGTGAAAGCGCTTTCCAAAGGCTCGCCCAGTGACGTCCTGCAAGCTATCAACGACTTGATCGTCTCGCTGGTCGATGTCGCAATGGACGCTCTCGGCGTCGGTATTGGCCTCAATACCGCGTCCCTGCGTCGAGCGGCCAGGATGCGTCGTATCCGTGGACAGGGTGAAGGGACCGTACACCTGCGCCAGGATTCATCGCCCCAACGCAGCCTCGACCGCTTCACCGGGCTGGAGTATGAGCAGCCACTGTCGCTGGAGGGACTGCAACCGGCCACCCATGGCAAGTATCGAGGCATCTATCGGCATACCGAAGGAAACTTCATCCTGGTCGGCAAGCAAACCTACAAAGTGAGCTGGGACACGACCGCCCACACCTGGCAGTTGGATGGCAACACCCGCCACAAGTGGAAACGCGCCATTGCTCAAGACGAGCACGGCCAGTGGGATACGCACTTCGCGCTCTATGGTGTACACCGCCAGGGGGCAGGCAGCGGTGGCGGACAAGCCCTTGTGCGTGTCGCCGATACGCTCGAGCCACTCTGGCCCGCGGCGATACGCGAACGCCTGCCACGCTGGTGGCGAGACCACGCCTATCGCCAGCACAACCGTTTGCGCGACAGCATTAGCCGCGACCTAGTGTTACTGCAACCTCGTGCCAACGAGCTCAATCAGCAAATGAAGCGCGCCTTGGAACAACAAGGAAAGCTCGACGCGCCACTGAAGGCTTCGCTGAAAAGCACCCTCGCCGACGCAGAACGCATTCACCGTGATTGCCAGGCATTCCAGCAGGTTGCCGCCGGGCGGATTCGCAAAAGGGCGCAAGATCAGGCGAACGACCTGGCCATACTCATTTGCAATGGTCGTCAACGCCTCAGCAGAGAAGCCGGTACCCAACTCACCCTCGCGATGGATGAAGTAGATAATCTCAAGCTACGTCTTCAGCAAAAATCCGACAAACTCGCGACGGACCTCGACGACGAGCAGTTCCTGATCATCGCCCAGCAGTTGTCCTCGCTGAGGGTCAACATGAACCAGGCCCGACTAAACGCACTGGCGGCTGTAGACGATATCCGCGAGCAAGTCACCCATCTACGAACCTGGCGCAAGCAGGTACGACAGGTGGGCGAACATCGGGACATGCTGAACACCATCGACGGCACCCTGAGCGCTTTCACCGATCCTGTCCTGAACTACATGGCTGTCGGCCAACTGACTGCGTTGTTGGTCAAACCGGGCCAGGCCTTGAGCGGCGCCGGCATCCATCTGCAATTGTTGATGAAAGAACCGCGAGCAACACTGGACCGCGCACTGTATGCCCTGCATCAGCTGGGTGAAACAAAAGCCTCCGCCGTACAACGTGTCGCCATCATGACGACGTCGCTACAGCACTCCGAACGTTTTCGTCATCAGTTGAAATATTGGCTCGATAGCTATGCTCCGTGTATCGAACCCGCTGCCGCGCAGCGCCTGGAGACATCATTGACGGCCTATGAAGCGCATTTCAAAGGGCTGCTGCTCAATAAAACCAAGCCAGCGCCGCTGTCCAGCAAGAAAGGTACCCAACAGCCCCGCGTCTTCGAGACCACCGACAACCGCCTGCTGGTCGGTGAGCCAGACCAGCATAGCCCCAACGTGTACCGCATCACCGGGGTCAACGGGCGGACCGAAATCTATCTTCAGGATCGCTCGGGAAAATTCACCCTGACCAACCCGGACACCGCTCCCAGCGTTGGCCGTACCGTATCCCTGAAGGAGCTGCGTACCGAGGCCAGGCGTCAGCTGGACGAACTGCAAGCGTATCGAGGCAAGGTGCAGCAGTACGCCAATCAAGGCATGGAAGGTGCGAGTCTTGACGATCTCATGCAGTTCAAGGCTACCGACCTGGAAAACCTGGCCTCGCGAATCGCTGACCAGGCGAGCGACGACAGCCTGGTGCAACGGTTGCGCGACATGGCACAGGAGTCGACGCGGCATGGCAAGGCACTGCGCGTCAGCTACATCATGGGTACTCACCAACCGAATGGCGGGCAGCTTGATTATTTGCACGAAGCGGGCCTGGTCCGGATCGAGAAGGAGGGCGCACTGGTAGAGCTGCGAAGGACCAGCGAGGGCCGCAGGGACTTCCTGCAGGAGTTCGTGGTACTCGATACCCGTGAAACCCCGCCACGTCCACTGTGGTATGCCCACTTCCATTTCAACAAGGCCAATCCCTCCTTCGACGATTTCGTCAAGGCGCACTTGAAGACCGTCCCTCAACGGCGCCTTGGGCGGGAATGGCAGGACAGCCACGTCGAGCAGATCTGGCGCGGTGAACTGACGCGTGTCATCGCTCGCAAGCACTTCACGGCATTGTTCTGATCGACCGCGAGGGGCCCGGGCCAGGCCCCTCGCGCCATACATCGACAGACACCATCAACATGAGGGAAACTCAACATTTCTGAGCAGTCTGCGCCCGAATATCGTTGGAGTTTCACCGTGCTGGAAATACGTCACTTGAAAACCCTTCACGCCCTGCGCGAAGCTGACAGTCTGGTGGAGGCCGCTGAACGGTTGCACCTGACGCAATCGGCGCTCTCCCACCAGTTCAAGGAACTGGAGGAGCGCCTCGGCCTGCCCCTGTTCGCGCGCAAGACCAAGCCGATCCGCTTCACCAGCGCCGGCCTGCGCCTGCTGCAACTGGCCGACGCCACCCTGCCCCTGCTACGTGGCGCCGAGCGTGATATCGCCCGCCTGGCCGGCGGCACCGCCGGGCGCCTGCACATGGCCATCGAGTGCCACAGCTGCTTCCAGTGGCTGATGCCGACCATCGACCAGTTCCGCGACGCCTGGCCGGAAGTGGAGCTGGACCTGGCCTCGGGCTTTGCTTTCGCCCCGTTGCCGGCCCTGGCCCGTGGCGACCTCGACCTGGTGGTGACGTCCGATCCGGTGGACCTGGCCGGCATCACCTACGTGCCATTGTTCACCTACGAAGCCATGCTCGCCGTGGCCAACCAGCACCCGTTGGCCGGCAAGCCATACATCGTGCCCGAGGACCTGCTCGACCAGACCCTGATCACCTACCCGGTGGAACGCGACCGCCTGGACATCTTCACCCGCTTCCTGGAGCCGGCCGACATCGAGCCGGCCGCGGTGCGCACCTCGGAGCTGACGGTGATGATGATGCAACTGGTGGCCAGCGGTCGTGGCGTATGCGGCATGCCGCACTGGGCCCTGCACGAGTACAGCTCGCGGGGTTATGTGAAGGGCAAGCGACTGGGCGACAAAGGGTTGTTTGCCACGCTTTATGCAGCGGTGCGCACCGACATGCTCGATGCGCCGTACATGCGTGACTTCCTGCTGACCGCCAAGGACACCTCGTTCGCCACCCTCGACGGGGTCAGCGCGGTGCGTTGAGCCCTGCGCGCCACAGCGGCAGGATCAGGTCGCGGGTCAGCGGCGCCAGGTTCAGCGTGTTCGCCTGGTCGAGGGCCAGCCAGATGACCTCTTCGATTTCCGCCGCCGGAGCCACCGCCTCGCGGCACTCGACACGGAACAGTTCGGCCTGGACCTCAAATCCCGGTTCGTTGGCGGCCGGGGCGCTGAAGCGGCCCAGGTGGAGGGCCTGGGCGGGATCGACATGCAACCCCAGTTCCTCGTGCAACTCACGCACCAGCGCCTGCGCCGGCGACTCGCCCGGGTCGATCTTGCCACCCGGCTGCATGAAGGCCAGGGTGTCGCGCTTGCGTACCAGCAGCGTCCGCCCTTGGGGGTCGATGAGCAGGGCGGCGGCGATTCGGATGATCTTGGGCATGCTGGACACTCGGTTTACTGAGGTTGCGCAGGATACCTGACAGGGCCCTGTCGCGGGGCAAGTCGCAGCGGCGAACCGCCGCTCCCACGAGTACTCCACAGGGCCAGAACAGGCAGACGAACGGCCCCTTGTCATTTCTCTGCTTACCCGCCATAACCAACCCATGAACCTGCCCGCACAGCTCCACCCGGTGCTCGACCTGTTCCACCCCGCCGTCGCCACCTGGTTCCGCCAGCGCTTTGCCACGGTCACCGAGGCCCAGGCCGGCGCCTGGCCGCTGATCCATGCCGGCCAGTCGATGCTGCTGGCCGCGCCGACCGGCTCGGGCAAGACCCTCAGCGCCTTCCTCGCGGTGCTCGACGAGTTGTTCCGCCAAGGGTTGGAACACGGCGGCGCGCTACCCGCGCAAACCCAGGTGGTCTATGTGTCGCCGCTCAAGGCGCTGTCCAATGACATTCGCCTCAACCTCGACGCCCCGCTCACGGGCATTGGCCACCAGTTCGCACAGCTCGGTCTCGAGGCCCCGCGCATCACCACCGCCGTGCGCACCGGCGACACGCCCCAGAAAGACCGCGCCGCCATGCGCAAGCTGGCACCGCACATCCTGGTGACCACGCCGGAATCACTGTATGTGCTGATGGGCTCGGCCTCCGGCCGCCAGGGGCTGGCCAGTGTGCACACGGTGATCGTCGACGAGATCCACGCCCTGGCCGGCAACAAGCGTGGCTGCCACCTGGCGCTGACCCTGGAACGCCTGCAAGCCCTCGCTGGCCGACCTTTGAGACGTATCGGCCTGTCGGCGACCCAGCGGCCTGTGGAGCGCGTGGCGCAGTTTCTAGTTGGCCACGAACGGCCCTGCGCCATTGTCGATATCGGCCATGTCCGCAAACGCGACCTGGCTTTGGAAGTGCCGCCCGTGCCACTGGGCGCGGTGATGGCCACCGATGTCTGGAGCCTGGTCCACGACCGCCTCGCGGTCCTCGCCCGCGAGCACCGCACCACGCTGGTGTTCGTCAACACCCGACGCCTGGCCGAGCGCCTGACGCGCCACCTGGGTGAACGCCTGGGCAACGACGCGGTCGCCGCCCATCACGGCAGCCTGGCCAAGGAGCATCGCCTGGCTGCCGAGCAGCGGCTCAAGGCCGGCGAACTGCAGGTGCTGGTGGCCACCGCGTCGTTGGAGCTGGGCATCGATATCGGCGATGTCGACCTGGTCTGCCAGATCGCCTCGCCCGGCTCGATTGCCGCATTCCTGCAGCGGGTCGGACGCTCCGGCCACCAGGTCGAGGGCATCCCCAAAGGCCGCCTGTTCCCCACCTCGCGGGATGACCTGATCGAATGCGTGGCGTTGCTCGACTGCGTGCGCCAGGGCGAGCTGGACGCCCTGCACATTCCTCACGCGCCACTGGACGTGCTGGCCCAGCAGATCGTCGCCGAAGTCAGCAACCAGCCGTGGGCCGAGCGCGCCTTGTTCGACCTGCTGCGCCAGGCCACACCTTATACCGAGCTGGACGAGAGCCATTACCTGGCCTTGCTGCGCATGCTCGCCGAGGGCTACAACGGCCGCCAGGGGGTGCGCAGCGCCTACCTGCACCGCGATGCGGTGAACGGCACCCTGCGTGGGCGTCGCGGCAGCCAGCTGACCGCGCTGACCAGCGGCGGCACCATCCCCGAAACCGCCGACTACACCGTGCTGCTCGAACCCCAGGCGTTGAACATCGGCAGCGTTAACGAGGATTTCGCCGTCGAGAGCATTGCCGGCGATATCTTCCAGCTGGGCAACGCGTCGTACCGCATCCTGCGCGTCGAGCCTGGGCGGGTGCGGGTCGAGGATGCCCACGGCTTGCCGCCGACCATCCCGTTCTGGCTCGGCGAGGCGCCCGGGCGCAGCGACGAGCTGTCCGCCGCGGTGGCCCGGCTGCAGCAGCGCATCGACCAGCAATTGCAGGCCGGCGACGCTCAACAGGTGCTGGCCTGGCTCCAGGCAACTTATGAACTGGACGAAGCCTGCGCCAGCCAACTGCTGGACTACCTCGGCCGCACCTGGCAGGTGCTCGGCGCCCTGCCCTCGCAGCAGACGCTGGTGATGGAGCGCTTTTTCGACGAGTCCGGCGGTACCCAACTGATCATCCACTCACCCTTTGGCAGCCGTATCAACCGCGCCTGGGGGCTGGCCCTGCGCAAGCGCTTCTGCCGCACCTTCAACTTCGAACTGCAGGCGGCGGCCAGCGAGGACGCCATCGTGCTGTCACTGTCCACCAGCCACAGTTTCGACCTGGACGAGGTGTGGCGCTACCTGAACAGCCGCAGTGCCGAAGCGATCCTGATCCAGGCATTGCTCGACGCCCCGCTGTTCGGCGTGCGCTGGCGCTGGAATGCCGCCGTGGCCATGGCCCTGCCGCGTTACGTGGGCGGTCGCAAGGTGGCGCCGCAGATCCAGCGCATGAAAAGCGAGGACCTGGTAGCCTCGGTGTTCCCCGACCAGCTCGCCTGCCTGGAGAACATCGTCGGCGAGCGGCAGATCCCCGATCATCCATTGGTCGAGCAGACCCTCGACGACTGCCTGCACGAGGCCATGGACAGCGAAGGCTGGCTGGCGCTGCTGCGGCGCATGGAGCGCGGAGAAGTAGACCTGCTCAGCCGCGACCTGCCAGCCCCCTCGCCGCTGGCCTCGGCGATTCTCAATGCCCGCCCCTACACCTTCCTCGACGATGCGCCGCTGGAAGAACGGCGCACCCAGGCGGTGCTCAACCGACGCTGGAGCGACGTGCACAACGCCGACGACCTGGGCGCGCTGGACGCCGACGCCATTGCCGCGGTGCGGGCCGAAGCCTGGCCGCGTGCCGGCAACGCCGACGAAATGCATGAGGCGCTGATGAGCCTGGGGGGCGTGACCGAGGACGAAGTAGATGCCAATGACGCCTGGCGCGACCTGTTGCAGCAATTGGCCAAAGCAGGCCGGGCTTGTCAGCTGGATACGGGCGAACACCGTCTGTGGCTGGCCCGCGAGCGCCAGCAGGCCCTGTTGACGCTGTACCCGGATGCTCGCCTGGAACCGGACATGCCGCTATTGCCGGGCTATGACGCCCCCGTCGATAGCGATACCGCCCTCACGGAACTGCTGCGCTGCCGCCTCGATGGCTTTGGCCCGATGACGCTGGAGCAGATCGCGACACCTCTGGCGCTGAAGGCCGGCGACTGCGAACAGGCCCTGGCTCGCCTGGAGGGCCAGGGCCTCGTGATGCGTGGCCATTTCAGCCCCGGCCAGACGCGCCTGCAATGGTGCGAACGGCACCTGCTGGCGCGCATTCATCGCTACACAGTCAAACGCCTGCGCCAGGAGATCGAACCGGTCAGCCTGCAGGACTACCTGCGCTTCCTGTTCGACTGGCAGCACGTGAGCGGCGAAGCCCGCCTGCGTGGGCCGCAGGCGGTGCCCGAGGTGCTCGCCCAGTTGCAAGGCTTTCCCGCCGCCGCCGGGGCCTGGGAAAGCGACCTGCTGCCGGCGCGGATCAAGGACTACAGCCCCCACTGGCTCGATGACGCCTGTCGCAGCGGCCAGTGGGCCTGGAGTCGGCTGGCGGCGACGCTGGCGGCCAGCACCCTGGCCAGCACGCCCCTGGTACTGCTGCCGCGCGAGCACCTGGGGTTGTGGCGCAGCCTCACCCCGGCGCCCGACCTCGAACAGCTGGGCGCCCGCGCGCAGCGAGTCCTGCAAGCCTTGCAGGAGCAAGGCGCGCTGTTCTTCGACGAACTGGTCCATGAAGCCCGCCTGTTGCCCAGCGAGCTAGAGTCGGCGCTGCAGGAACTGGTGGGCTCGGGCCTGGCCAGCGCCGACGGTTTCAGCGGCCTGCGCAGCCTCATCAGCCCGGCGGCCAGGCGCAGGCCCCGCACCAGCCGGCGCGGGCACCCAGCACTGTCGAGCAGCATGGCCCATGCCGGGCGCTGGGCCTTGCTGCGCCGCTCGGCCGCCACGGTCGACAGCGACCAGCGCCTGGAACACGTGGCCCGCAGCCTGCTGCGCCGCTATGGCGTGGTGTGCTGGCGCTTGCTGGAGCGCGAGAGCGATGTGCTGCCCGCGTGGCGCGCACTGCTGCGCTGCTATCAGCGTCTCGAGGCGCGTGGCGAGATCCGCGGGGGGCGCTTCATTGCCGGGTTGGCGGGCGAGCAGTTCGCCTTGCCCGAAGCGGTTGGGTTGCTGCGCCAGGTGCGCAACCGCGCGCTGGGCGGGGAACTGGTGGTGGTCAGCGGCTGCGACCCCCTTAACCTGGTCGGCACACTGCTGCCGGGAACGAAAGTGCCGGCAGTGGCGGGCAATCGGCTGCTGTACCGCGATGGGGTGCCAGTCGCCAGTCGCGTGGCAGGGAAGTACCTGTTTGCGGTCGAAGCATCGGCCAGCGAACAGGACCATTGGCACCAGCTTCTGTTGCGCGATGCAGCAACCTAGGGAGCGGCGGTGTGCGTGCCGCCGCTCCCGCCGGTTCAGCCCTTGGCCTGAAAACCGGCGAAGCGCTTGTTGAACCCGGCCACCCGCCCTTCCACCGTGGTCTTGCGCTGCTGCCCGGTGTACACCGGATGCGAAGCGCTGGACACATCCAGCGCGACGTAGGGGTAGGTCTGGCCATCGCTGTGCACCTGGGTGCGGTTGGTATCCACCGTAGAGCCGATCAGGAAGTACACATCGGCAGCCGTGTCGTGGAACAGCACCGGGCGATAATCGGGATGAATGCCAGCTTTCATGACGCAATCTCCTGTGGAGCACATTAGATACTTTATAACATATCACAATGCGAATGATTTTCGATACCTGAATTTTCATTTTTGTGCCGCCCGGTGCGCTGGCAAAACGCCGCCCAACCGGGCTATGGTCGGCCTTTGCCCAGGCCCCTGAGCCTGACCGAGCCATCCGCAAGGACCCCGTATGAGCCTGTCACTTCTCAGCCGTTACGCCTTCTTCGCCGCCTGCGTGCTGTTCACCTTCGCCAGCCTGCCCTTCCTCGCCCACGACTGGCTGTGGCCGTTCGCCCTGACCACCGGCGTACTGAGCCTGATCGGCGTGTTCGACCTGCTGCAGCAACGCCACGCGGTACGCCGCAACTATCCGATCCTCGGCAATATCCGCTACCTGGTCGAGGGCATCCGCCCGGAGATCCGCCAGTACCTGCTGGAGTCCGACAGCGATGCGCTGCCTTTCTCCCGGGCCCAGCGCTCGCTGGTGTATGCCCGGGCCAAGAACGAGGCCTCGGACAAACCCTTCGGTACCTTGATCGATGTGTACGAGTCGGGCTTCGAGTTCATCGGCCATTCCATGCGCCCCGCGCCGCTGGCCGACCCGGCCGCCTTTCGCGTCGTGGTCGGCGGCCCGCAATGCACCCAGCCGTACTCCGCGTCGATCTTCAACATCTCGGCCATGAGCTTCGGCTCGCTCAGCGCCAACGCCATCCGGGCCCTGAACCAGGGCGCCAAGCTGGGCAACTTCCACCACGACACCGGCGAAGGCAGCATCAGCCCCTACCACCGCGAACACGGCGGCGACCTGGTCTGGGAGCTGGGCAGTGGCTACTTCGGCTGCCGCACCGCGGATGGCCGTTTCGACCCCGAGCGCTTCGCCGCCCAGGCGCAGAGCCCGCAGGTACGGATGATCGAGATCAAGATGAGCCAGGGCGCCAAGCCCGGCCACGGCGGCATCCTGCCCAAGCACAAGGTGACCCAGGAGATCGCCGAGACCCGCGGCATCCTCATGGGCGAGGACTGCATTTCGCCGTCGCGTCACAGCGCCTTTTCCACGCCGGTCGAAATGATGCAGTTCATCGCCCAGTTGCGTGAACTGTCCGGTGGCAAGCCGGTGGGCTTCAAGTTCTGCCTCGGCCACCCGTGGGAGTTCATGGGCATTGCCAAGGCCATGCTGGAAACCGGCATCCTGCCCGACTTCATCGTCGTCGACGGCAAGGAAGGCGGCACCGGCGCCGCCCCGGTGGAGTTCACCGACCATATCGGCGTGCCGCTGCGCGAAGGCCTGCTGTTCGTGCACAACACCCTGGTGGGCCTGAACCTGCGCGACAAGATCAAGCTCGGCGCCAGCGGCAAGATCGTCAGCGCCTTCGACATCGCCAGCGTGCTGGCCATCGGTGCCGACTGGGCCAACTCGGCGCGCGGCTTCATGTTCGCCATCGGCTGCATCCAGTCGCAAAGCTGCCACACCAACAAGTGCCCGACCGGCGTGGCTACCCAGGACACCCTGCGCCAGCGCGCATTGGTGGTGCCGGACAAGGCCCAGCGGGTGTTCAACTTCCATCACAACACCCTGCGCGCCCTGGCCGAAATGCTCGCCGCCGCAGGGCTGGAACACCCCGCGCAACTGGAGGCCAAGCACCTGGTGCGGCGCATCTCGGCTACCGAGATCAAGCTGTTCTCGCAGATGCATGTGTTCCTCAAGCCGGGTGAGTTGCTCACCGGCGAGGTGAACGGGCAGTTCTATTCGCGGATGTGGCAGATGGCACGAGCGGACAGTTTCGAGCCACAAGCGGCCTGAAGCCGGCCACCCGATTTTCAATGGTCTTTCAGCAAAACCACACCACCGACTGGCTGGTCAAGGCACCGTATAAAGCACTGCCTTGAACGAGCCTTCGGTGAACTCATCTACTTTTACCCAGCCATCGGTCGGCATGTCGGGTGTGTACACCGAGGATGGCTCGGTCACCCGCCACAGCCGCTTGTAGCGCTTGGCAAGCACCTGTGGCGTGGCGACGTAGAGTTCATTCGACCGTTGGTAGAACAGCGTCAATGTACCGTAGGTCTTTGCTGCCTGGCCGCTCGTATCGGGTTGAATCTTCGTGTAGAAAAATGCCGGACGGCCGGTGGCATTGTAGTACTCGATCGACAAGTATGACCTCCTGCGATCACCCAGCAGTGCATCCCCCGGTCGCCACTGTTCATTCACGTGCGCCATAACGGTGCCCAGATCACCGCCTGGCTTGGCCTGATAATCGTAAAAAACAGCCAAGCCGACCAGTTCGAGGGACAGGCAAGCGGCGACCGATAGGAGCAACGCCCGCTTTCGCAGAGTGTCCATGGCGATCGCCAGGACAAGCGGTAGTCCCAAGAACGCGAAATATAGATAACGATTGATATACAGCGGCATGCCGTACGAAGCTAGCCAAAGCACGAGTATGGGGACAAAGCAGTAGCTGAGCAGCAGGACGCTCGGCTGGCTTGGTTTCACGACACGTCGTAGTACACGCAATGAAGCCATCGCAATGAAAAGCGCCAGCAATAGGCTCAGAACATCTGAATAGCGGGAGACGACACTTAGTGTAAAAGCTCTCCAGAACGATTGCGCAATACTCATGAGGGAAGTGGGGAAGTTGGCAATCCAACCGACCAGTTCGCGATGCCCCATCTGCTGATACAGCATCGGCAGCCAAGGCAGGTAGATAATGATCATGACCAGGTGCCCGACCCACCATGCGCGAGACAGCACATGCAGCCTGCCGTGCGTGTCTTTGGTCAACGACAGGTAGAGCCAGTTGGCCATCACGCATAAGATCGATAAATAATGGGTATACATGGCGGCAACCATCAACAGACAGTAGGCCATCAAATAGATGATGTTTTGCCTATTGACCCATTGCCAAAGTGTGTACAGGGCCGTCATGAGCAACAGCCCCAGTAACGCATACATCCGCACTTCCTGGCTGTAGCGTATACCGATGGGAAAAAACGCCAGTAACAACCCTGCTATCACTGCGGCTCGCCATGACGCCAACTGTCGCGCCAACAACATGCCGATACCGACGGTGGCAACTCCCGCGCAAACGCTGAAACTGCGCAGCGCCAGGGGAGCATCGCCGAACCCTTGCATCCAGTAATGCAGGATCAGGTAATACAGAGGCGGGTGAACATCCCGGGCGGTGTGAAACAGGATCTGCTCAGGTGGCAAGCGGCTGATTAACGCACTGAATGCTTCATCCAGCCAGATGACGGGCAGCGTGACATGGTGCAGCCGCAACGCTGTGCTGATCAGCAAAATTGCCAGGACCACCAAGGTCCTTGTTCCCGCATCAGGCCAGCGTCGCGAAACGGTCATGCGTCTTCCTTGAACATTATCGGGTACTTGACGAACGCCCGAGGGCGAGCGCGATGCATGCATTGAACGCACACCGGAAGTTGGCAAAAAAGAAAGCGATAGTCCGTGAGGAAAGCTGTCCGGCTGCGAGTCGACCATGCTCTTTCGCATCGCCCCGCTGCTACCTTAGGCCGGGCATGGAAGATCAGCTACTGACAAAAATGCCAGTAGACGGTTGGATCTTGGCCGAATGAATGCCGATGCAAGTGAATCCGTGGTTGCGCCACGATGACTCCACCGCAAAAACAAAGCCCCGGCACTGGCCGGGGCTTCGTTCATCAGGAGGCGGTACTCACCGCACCCTGCGCCTCTTTAGGCGCCAGGCGGAAGGTGTAGTACAGCGCCGTCAGCAGCACCAGGAACGCCGGGCCGATGTACAGGGCCACGCGGGTGTCCGGGAAGTACGCCATCAGGCCCACCACAAGCACCAGGAACGCCAGCGCCAGGTACGAGCTCAGCGGCCACAGCCACATGCGGTACTTCAGCGCATTACGCTCGGCGGTGGTGAGCCCGGCGCGGAACTTCAACTGCGCCAAGAGGATCATCACCCAGGTCCAGATCGCGCCGAAGGTGGCGATGGAGGTCACCCAGACGAACACCTTCTCCGGCACCAGGTAGTTGGCCAGGACACCCAGCAGCAGCGCGGCGATGGACAGCAGCAGCGCATTGCGCGGCACGCCGTTCTTCGACGTGCGGGCGAAGGTGGCCGGGGCCTGGCCGTTCTGCGCCAGGCTGTAGAGCATGCGCCCGGTGCTGAAGATGCCGCCGTTGCACGACGACAGCGCGGCGGTGATCACCACGAAGTTGATGATGCCGGCGGCAGTCTTGATGCCGAGGCGCTCGAAGGTCATCACGAACGGGCTGCCCTGGCTGCCGATCTCGTTCCACGGGTAGATCGACAGGATCACGAACAGCGCGCCCACGTAGAACAGCAGGATGCGCCAGAACACCGAGCCGATGGCCTGGGGGATGGTCTTCTGCGGGTTGCGCGCTTCGCCGGCGGTCAGGCCGATCATCTCCACGCCCAGGTAGGCGAACATCACCATCTGCAGCGACATCAGCACGCCAGTCACGCCGTTGGGCATGAAACCGCCGTTGCTCCACAGGTTGGAGACGCCCATGGCCACACCGTCGTTGCCGAAGCCGAAGGCGATGATGCCGATGCCGCCGAGCACCATGGCGATGATGGTGACGATCTTGATCAGGGCGAACCAGAACTCGAACTCGCCAAACGCCTTGACCGCGATCAGGTTGATCGCGCCCATGCTGCCCAGGGCCATCAACGCCCAGATCCAACGTGGCACATCGGGGAACCAGATGCCCATGTAGATGGCCACCGCGGTGATCTCGGCGACGCAGGTCACCAGCCACAGGAACCAGTAGTTCCAGCCGGTCAGAAAGCCCGCCAGCGGGCCGAGGTAGTCTTGGGCGTAGCGGCTGAACGACCCGGCGACCGGGTTGTGCACGGCCATCTCGCCAAGGGCGCGCATGATCACCAGGATGGCCAGGCCACCGATGATGTAGGAGAGCATGATGGCGGGGCCGGCCATTTCGATGGCCTTGGCCGAACCGAGGAACAGGCCGACGCCGATACAGGCGCCGAGGGCCATCAGACGGATGTGCCGTTCGCCCAGCTCGCGCTTGAGCGGGCCGCCCTGGGCGGACTCGCCTTGGGCAGGGTGGTTGCCGACTGGCATAGCAATACAACCTCATTTTGTTATTGGATTTGACCTTCGTGCAGCACCGGCCCTGCCGATAGACGGGGCGTCGTCTTGCCAGGCGGCCTTGTGGACCGGCCTGTCCACCGGGGCCAAGGGCGCCGACGGGTCGAAGGGGGCGAGCAGTATAGGAAGCCGCTTGCAGGGCTTTTCACTATATACAGCAGGAAATTTGGCGAGAATTCTCGGCCAGATAGCCTTTACCGGAGGGGCATCCTAGCCTCGCTCCGCCCATGCACAGGAATGGGGCAGCTACCTTAGCAACATTGCCGAAGAATGGAAGCCGCACCAAAGGCGCATGTTCATGCGTGATTCCCCGAAGCTTCTTACAAAATTTTCACCAAACTCGGCCACCGTCTAAGCTTCAGACAAGCAACGCGAAAACACCTGGCCGGACTCAAGACTATGGGCGCACTGTGGCAATCGGAACCAACCAGAACGGAAGCACCCAAAGAAGCTCAGGCTGAAGCCCCCTTGTCCAAGACCCCACGTCAGCGCCGTCTGTGGTGGCGCCTGATCCTGCTTATCCTGCTGGTGGCACTGGTGGCGATAGGTATGGCCGCCTACGACGAATTCCAGACCTCGCGCCTGCAGTCCCGTGAATTCAGCCGTCTGGCCGGTACCCTGACCTATGCCCTGGAGCCCGGCCCGAGCGATGCCATCGTCTACCCGGGCGACGGCCCGTTCGACAAACGCCTGGGCTACAGCGCCCTGGGCGAGTTCCTGCCACGGCTGCTCAAGCGCGACTACCTGATCAACCAGCAGGTGCGCTTTTCCCCGGCGTTGATGAACTACGTCGATCACGGCCTGTTCGTGCCATACGTGGAAAAAATCCAGGCCGGCCTGTCGATCACCGACTGCCGCGGCGACATGCTCTACCAGTACAACTACCCGCAGCACCTGTACCCGAACTTCGCAGCGATCCCGCCGGTGATGGTCAACAGCCTGCTGTTCATCGAGAACCGCGACCTGCTCGACCCGAAGGACCCGCAAAACAACCCGGCGGTGGACTGGCCACGCTTCGCCAAGGCGGCCTACAGCCAGATTGCCAAGTACCTGGCCCTGCCCGGCCAGTCGGCCGGTGGCAGCACCCTGGCCACCCAGCTTGAGAAGTATCGCCACTCGCCGGACGGGCTGACCGTCTCCGGCGCCGAGAAGATCCGCCAGATGATCTCCGCCAGCGTGCGCGCCTACCAGGGTGGCCCCGACACCACCGAGGCCCGCGAACGCATCGTGCGCGACTACCTCAACAGCGTGCCGCTGTCGGCGGTCCCTGGCCACGGTGAGGTGCACGGCATGGCCGAAGGCTTGCGGGTGTGGTACGGCGCCGACTTCGATCAGGTCAACCAGGCGCTCACCTCCACGGCCACCGATGACAAGAGCATGGCCGAGCGCGGCCTGGCCCTGCGCCAGGTGCTATCGCTGATGATCGCCCAGCGCCGCCCTTCGCATTACCTGTCCAAGGGCCGCATCGAACTGGCGGAACTGACCGATTCGCACATCCGGGTACTCGCCGCCAACGCTGTCATCGACCGTCCACTGGCCGACGCCGCCCTGGCCAGCAAGGCGGTGTACCGCGACTGGGTGGCCCAACCGACCATCGTGCCGATCATCACCAACAAGGGCATCAGCCTGGCCCGCAACCGCCTCGCGGCGATGCTCAACCGGCCGCTGTACGACCTCGACCGCCTCGACCTGTCGGCCACCAGCACCCTGCAGGCCGACCTGCAGGTGCAGGTCAGCCAGTACCTGAAGAACCTCGCCGACCCGGCGTTCGCCGCACAGCTCGGCCTGATCGGCGAACGCCTGCTGACCAGCAAGACCACCGACCAGGTCAGCTACAGCTTCACCCTGTTCGAACGCACCGCCGACGGCTCGCGGGTGCGGGTGCAGACCGACAGCACCAACCAGCCCTTCGACATCAACGAAGGCAGCAAGCTCGAACTGGGCTCCACCGCCAAGCTGCGGGTGCTTACCACCTACCTGGAAATCGTTGCCGAGCTGCACGACAAGTACGCCGGCAAACCCGCCGCCGAACTGAAGAAAGTCCCGGTGGCCGAACTCGACCGCATCAGCCAGTGGTCACTGGAATGGCTGATGCAGAACGGCAAGAACCAGAGCCTGGACGCCATGCTCGACGCAGCCCTTGAGCGCAAGTACTCAGCCAACACCGGCGAAGCCTTCTTCACCGGTGGCGGCATGCATGTGTTCAACAACTTCCGCAAGGAAGACAACAACCGGAACCCGACCCTAAAGGACGCCCTGCGCGAATCGATCAACCTGCCGTTCATCCGCCTGATGCGCGACATCGTGCGCTACGTCACCTACCAGCAGCCGTTCAACCGCGAACCGCTGCTAAGGGACGACAGCGACCCGCGCCGCCAGGAATACCTGGCGCGTTTCGCCGACCGCGAAGGCTCCAACTACACCATGCGCTTCTGGAAGAAATACCAGCGCAAGACCTCGCAGCAGCGCCTGGACACCTTCCTCGACAGCATGCGCGTGACCCCGCAGCGCCTGGCCGCGGTGCACCGCTACCTGTTCCCCGAGGCCGGCCAGGAAACCTTCAACGCATTCGTCCGCGCCCACAGCAAGGACGACAAGAAGGCCATGGCCAAGCTCACCGATGGCCGTCTGGTGGAGATGTACGAGGCCTATGGCCCGGGCAAGTACGACCTGCCCGACCAGGGCTACATCGCCAAGGTCCACCCGTTGGACCTGTGGCTGCTCGGCTACCTGCTGAAAAACCCGGGCGCCTCGCTCAAGGACGCCCTCAACGCCAGCCGCTTCGAACGCCAGGAGGTCTACAGCTGGCTGTTCAAGAGCCGCCACCAGGGCGCCCGCGACAGCCGCATCCGCACCATGGTCGAGATCGAGGCGTTCACCGACATCCACCAGCGCTGGAAGCGCGTGGGTTATCCGTTCGACCACCTGGTACCGTCGCTGGCCACTGCCATCGGCAGCTCCGGCGACCGGCCGGCCGCCCTCTCCGAACTGGTCGGGATCATCCAGAACGATGGCGTGCGCCTGCCGACCCTGCGCATCGACACCTTGCACTTCGCCCAGAACACCCCGTACGAAACGCAACTGATCAGCGACCCGGACCGCGGTCAGCGGATCTTGCCCGTCGAGGTCGCCCGGGCGCTCAAGGGCGCGATGTCACAAGTGGTCGATGCCGGCACCGCGCGGCGCATCTCCGGCAGCTTCAAACTGCACGACGGCACGCCACTGGTGATGGGCGGCAAGACAGGCACCGGCGACAACCGCATCGAAAGCTTCGGCGCCGGCGGCCGGCTGATCGGCTCGCGCTCGCTGAACCGCACCGCCACCTTCGTGTTCTTCCTCGGCGACAACCACTTCGGCACCCTCACCGCGTTCGTTCCGGGGCGCACGGCCGAGGCCTTCACCTTCACCTCGGCACTGCCGGTGCAGGTGCTCAAGGGCATGGCGCCGATCCTCATGCCGTACCTGGAACCAGGCAACCCAACCGCCTGCAAGGCGCCACAGGTGGCGGGCCAGTCGTGAATCATCAAAAAATTAGATGATAATCATCTGCATTTGAAGGCTTGTCTTAAGATATATCTTGAGTAGTATCTTGCGATATATCTAAACAGACGGAGCCCTCTCCATGCGTGACCATGATCCCTTCGAACGCCGCCCCGGCCGCGCCGAACGTGGCCCACGGGTATTCGCCCCGGGCGACCTGAAACTGCTGATGCTGTCGATGCTGGCCGAGCAACCGGGGCACGGCTACGACCTGATCCGCCAGATCGAGAACCTCTTCGACGGCAGCTACAGCCCCAGCCCCGGAGTGATCTACCCGACCCTCAGCTACCTCGAGGAAGCCGAACTGGTCACCGGCGCCATCCAGGGCAGCAAGCGCCTTTACGCCATCACCGACGCCGGTCGCAGCGCCCTTGCAGAACAGGCCGTCGCCCTCGACGGCATGCGCATGCGCATCGAGGTGAGCAAGCGTGCCTTGCGCGGCCATGACCGCCCCGCAGAAATCCATGAAGCCGTCGGCAACCTGCGCCATGCCCTGCACATGCACAGCGGCCGCTGGAGCGCCGAAGAGATCGAGCGGGTGCGCAACCTGCTCAACGACACCGCCAAGGCCATCGCCTCCGGGCCGGCCATCCCTGTTACGGAGAACACCCCATGAGCGACACCATCCACCGCGTCAACCACGAGATCCGCCAACGCCGCCTCGACGTGCTGCGGGTCACCGACCTGACCCCGCGCATGCGCCGCATCACCCTGGGTGGCGCGGAGCTGGCGGGCTTCGCCAGCGTCGGCAGCGACGACCACATCAAGCTGCTGTTCGCCTGCACGCCCGAAGAACAGCAGGCCATCGACGCCCGCAACCTCGGTCGCGACGGCGGCGCCCGACCGACCATGCGCGAGTACACGCCAAGGCGCATCGACCTGGCGAACCTTGAACTGGATATCGACTTCGTCCTGCATGGCGACGGCCCCGCCTCCACCTGGGCCGCGCAGGCGGCGCCAGGGCAGACCCTGGACATCGCCGGCCCACGCGCCTCGATGGTGGTACCGGACATCTTCGACAGCTACCTGCTGATCGGTGACGAAACCGCAATCCCGGCCATCGCCCGGCGCCTTGAAGAATTGCCGGCGGGGCGCCAGGTGCTGGCGGTGATCCAGATCGAGGATGAGCACGAGCGCCAGGCACTGGCCAGCAAGGCGCAGGTCGAGGTGATCTGGGTGCGCCGGCATGCAGAAGACCTGCTGGAGCAGGTCAAGCGCCTGGCGCTGCCCCAGGGCCGGCTGTATGGCTGGGTGGCGCTGGAGAAGGCACTGACCCGGCAGGCCAAGGCGCTGCTGCTGGAAAAGGGCGTGCAGGAAGACGCCCTCAAGGCTGCCGCCTACTGGCGGGCCGACGGCACTGCCGACGACGAATGACGCCGGCCGGGCCTGTGGCAGCGGGCAAGCCCGTTGCCAGGGGTGCCGCTACTGTACCTTCTGTTACTGCAGCTCCTGCTGCGGCGTCTCCTGTCCGGCGCAGCGCACCGCGCGCTTGCGGTTGTCCACCAGCACGCCGGTCAGCCCTTTCTGCTGGGTATCGAACAGCACCAGCACGCCGTCGATGCATTGCGCCACCTGCGGCGCCGGGGTCAGCGAAAGCTTGTAGTCCTCGCCGGGAATGGTCTTGAGCATGGTGAAGTCCTGCAGCAACAGGGCGTCCTCAGGCTTGGCGAAATGCAGGTAGCCGTAGTACCAGAGGGCTCCCACCGTCACGATGATGCTGCCGACACCGGTCAGGATCAGCGGGATGGCGTTGCGTTCTTCACTCATTGCTTGTTCTTCTCGTCAGGGTAGTTGGGGACTTCGGCCAGACGGCGCAGGCCGTTGAAGTGCGCGGGGTCGTCCAAAAAGCGCAGCATCACCTGGCGCCAGGTCGGGTCGGCGAAGGTCTGCACATGATCGCCACGGGTCAATTGCAGCACCCGCGGCGGCGGTGCATGCCGGTACAGGCGCAGGCCGTTGTCCAGCGGCACCAGGTTGTCGTCGATGCTGTGGAAGAACAGCTTTGGCGGACTGTCCAGGCGCTCGATCGAGTGGATCGCGCTGTCGCCGTCGGGCACCAGCCACGACAGCGGTACCTGCAACGGCCAGGTCATCCACGAGGTACTCAGGGCGTAACGTCCCACGGCCCGGTAGCTGGCCGGCACACCGTCGAATACCAGGGCGCTGAAACGGCGACGCTGCTCAGGGTACTGTGCGAGGTAGTGAATGGCCATCGCCCCGCCGAGGCTCTGGCCCAGCAGCACCAGCGGCTTGCCTTGCACCTGGGGAGCGGTGCGCAGCCAGTCCAGCGCCGCGCCGATGTCGCCATACACCTCGGGCAGGGTCGGCTTGCCCTGGGACAGGCCGTACCCGCGATAGTCGAGCATCAGCACCTGGTAGCCCTCTTTCGGCAGCCAGTAGCTGCCGCCCAGATGCCAGGCCAGGTTGCCGCCGTTGCCATGCAGGTGCAGCACGGTGCCCTTGACCTCGACACCCTGCGGCACCGGGATCCACCAGCCGTGCAGGCGCGTGCCGTCGGCGGCGGTGAGGTTCACGTCCTGATACTGCAAATGTGCCTGTGCCGGGGTGAACGGCTGGCCGGGCTCGGGATAGAACAGCAGGCTGCTGCACCCCCCCAGCAGCAGCAAGCCGAGGCCGAAGGCGAGGTGACGGCAGGCGTCAGAGAATGTTCGCGTAGTCGGCTTCAATACGGTCCAGGCTCAGGTGGTTGAGGAAGTTGGAGAAGCACATCCAGGCCGACAGCGCGTTGAGGTCGCGGAACTGTTCAGGTAGGTACTTGGGCGGCTCCACCAGCCCTTCCTCGACCAGCTGACGCAGCGTGCGCATGTCTTCCAGGGTGGTCTTGCCGCAGAACAACAACGGGATCTGTTCGAGCTTGCCCTTCTTCACGGCCAACTGAATGTAGTTGTAAACCATGATGAAGCCCTTGAGGTAGGACAAGTCCTTGGTAAACGGCAGGCCGTTGGGCACCGAGCCGCGGAACACCCGGCTGGCGTTGCTGTAGCTCTGGCCCATCTCGAAGCCCTGGCCACGGAAGAACTCGAAGACCTGCAGGAAGTCCGCCCCTTCCTCGACCATGTGGATGGCCCGGGTGCGGTTGGTGAGCTTGCGCAGGCGGCTGGGGTAGGAGGCGAAGGCGATCACTTCCATGAGAATCGCCAGGCCCTCCTGGGTCACCGTCGACGAGGGCGGCCCTTTGGCCAGGAAGGTGCAGATCGGCTGGTTCAGGCCATTGAGGGTGGTGCCGACATGCACCAGCCCTTCGTGGACCTCCAGAGCCCGCACGTCGCGGCTGTTGAACATGGCGTCGGCGCGCACCTTGATGTAGTCGGCGCCGGCCGCGGCGTCGGCGACGATACCGTCGGACTCGAACACGCGGATGGTTTCCTCGGCTTCGCCGAACACCTTGTTCAGGCGACGCTGGAGAATCTCCACCGCTTCCTTGGCGGTGAGGTTCTTCGGCTCGTCCTTCAAGTCGCCGCGGCCGTCGATGTTGTTCAGGTAGTCCGAGAGCATCAGGCCCAGGTCGGCCAGGGTCGGGTCACCGGCGTGGAAGGCATCGGAGGCGGCGCCGTAGAGCTCTTGGGAAATCAGGCCGAAATCCTCGGTGCCTCGCGCCTCAAGCATGCGCACCACCATGCGGTACTCCTTGCACATGCGCCGCATGATCTGCCCGACCGGGTTGAACTGGCCCAGTTGTCGGGTGATGTCGCGCTCGATGCTCTGGAACTCGGCTTTCACCGCATTGGAGTCGAACGACAACGGCCGGCTCTGATAATAGGCGCGATCTACCGCAGGCGGCTCCTTGCCCTTGGCCTTGAGGAAGCCCTGGCGGATGCCGTCGTCCCATTTCACCGCGTCGAGCACGCGAATCGGCGTCTGCGTGGCGACAATGCGATCGGACAGGCTGCGGATAGTTTGCTGGTATTCGTCCACCGGGGACTCCTTGAATCGAAATGCCTTGCAACTAACGTAGCCGGGGCCGCCTTGCGGCCCTTTCGCCGGCAAGCCGGCTCCCACAGAAAACGCTGCTCAACATGTGGGAGCCGGCTTGCCGGCGATGAAGCCAACGCAGTCCACGCTACTTACCGGAACGCTGGAAGCGCGCTACTTCGACGAACAAGTCGGAGTTGGCCGGGTCGTCCAGATAGGCCAGCACACGCTCCGTCGGGCTGTCGATCAGCACGCCGGGGCCATTGTCCTCGGGCACCTGGGTGCCGCGCCCGCTCAGTTCCTTCTCGTCCACTGCCTGCTGGACCTGCTCGACATCGAGGTTGTAGACCACCAGCTGCTTGCCGTCGATCACCTCGAAGCCGCCAATCAGGAAGTTGCCGCCCAGCCGCTTGGGCACGCCAGCCGACAGGTACCAGCGGTTGCCGTGCCGGGCCACGGTGAAGACGTACTCCTCGGGCGCCTTGCCCTGGGCACGGGCCACTGCCTTGTAGGTATTGCCACCGGCGCGGCTGATACTCAGCTTGAGTGGCTGGCCCCAGGCGTCCTTGCTGCTCCACTGCCCGAGTAGGGCCTTAGGCGCTGGCTGGTTGGCCGGCAGCGGTTCGTCGAAGGTCACCAGACAACCGCCCAGCAGGAGGAATGACAAGGTCAACAACACCACACGCCAGGCTTTCATCAGGTTCTCCTTGAAAAATCGTTCGCCACTCAGGCCGAGGCCAGCACCATCTGCAGGTATCGGACAAGGATAGCGAGCATCTGCTCATCGGCCTGCGCATTCGCATCCTTGAGCAGGCCCTGATATTCCATCTGCTCGATAATCGCCGTCAACATCTGGGCATCCTGTTCCGGCTGGCGCGAGCCGACCACCTGCAGTATCTGGCGCGCGCCATGCAGCAGGATCTGCTCGTGGGCCTGCACCAGTTCGGCCAGGCGCGGGCACAGCAGCGCCTCCTGGCGGAAGGCCTGCTCGGCCATGAGGAAGTCGCGGCGGTTGTTCAGTTGGCGCAGCACGTAGTCGGCCAGCATACGCGCCACTTCATCGGCCAGGTGCGCCCGGGCCTCGTGGCTGCCGTCGCCCTGGGCCAGCAACTGGCGCAGCACGCCTTCGGTGTTGGTCCAGAGCTTGGCCATGTAGGCCGCGCTGCGCTCGACGTACTGGGCGAAGGTGTCGGCCAGCAGGTCCTGGATATCCTTGAAATAGTAGGTGGTGGCCGACAACGGCACGCCGGCCTCGGCGGCCACGGCGCGGTGGCGCACGCCGCGCACGCCATCGCGCACGACGATACGCATGGCGGCGTCGAGGATCTGCTGGCGGCGTTGCTCGCTGCCCTGTCGGGCGGTCTTGCGACCTTGGTACTGCACGCTTTCGGCGACGGCGGTGGCGATGCCGGCGGCGCCCTGGTGGGGCATGGCGGGGGTCACTCGGGTTTACCTCACGAACAGTGGGTTGCCTGTACCGGCCTCATCGCGGGGCAAGCCCGCTCCCACGGTTGCACCACAAAGCTTGAAACTTGCGATGTAGCGTGGGAGCGGGCTTGCCCCGCGATGAGGCCGGTACAAACAACATAAAGCTTCAGGCAAGAAAAAGCCGCCTCGAAAGGCGGCTTGTTCAGATCACTCAGGCCTGTGGACGCATGTGCGGGAACAGGATCACGTCGCGGATCGACGGCGAGTTGGTCAGCAGCATCACCAGGCGGTCGATGCCGATGCCTTCACCGGCGGTCGGCGGCATGCCGTACTCCAGGGCACGGACGAAATCGGCGTCGTAGTGCATGGCTTCGTCGTCACCGGCGTCCTTTTCGGCCACCTGGGCCAGGAAGCGCTCGGCCTGGTCTTCGGCATCGTTGAGCTCGGAGTAGGCGTTGGCGATCTCGCGGCCACCGATGAACAGCTCGAAGCGGTCGGTCACGGCCGGATTGTCGTCGTTGCGACGCGCCAGCGGCGAGACTTCGAACGGGTACTCGGTAATGAAGTGCGGCTGCTCCAGCTTGTGCTCGACCAGCTCTTCGAAAATCATCACCTGCAGCTTGCCCAGGCCTTCGTGGCCCAGCACCTTGGCGCCGGCCTTCTTGGCGATCTCACGGGCACGATCGACGTCCTGCAGATCGGCAGCGGTGAGCTCCGGGTTGTACTTGAGGATCGAGTCGAACACCGACAGGCGCACGAATGGCTCGCCGAAATGGAACACCTTGTCGCCGTACGGCACGTCGGTGCTGCCCAGCACCAGCTGCGCCAGTTCGCGGAACAGTTCCTCGGTGAGGTCCATGTTGTCGCGGTAGTCGGCGTAGGCCTGGTAGAACTCGAGCATGGTGAATTCTGGGTTGTGACGAGTCGAAACGCCTTCGTTACGGAAGTTGCGGTTGATCTCGAACACTTTCTCGAAACCACCGACCACCAGGCGCTTGAGGTACAGCTCCGGGGCGATGCGCAGGAACATGGCCATGTCCAGCGCGTTGTGGTGGGTTTCGAACGGCTTGGCCGCGGCGCCGCCGGGGATGGTCTGCAGCATCGGGGTTTCCACTTCGAGGAAGTCGCGCTCGATGAGGAACTTGCGGATGTGCGAGATCACCTGCGAACGCACACGGAAGGTGTGGCGGGTTTCCTCGTTGACCATCAGGTCGACGTAGCGCTGGCGGTAGCGCTGCTCGGTGTCGGTCAGGCCGTGGTGCTTGTCCGGCAGCGGGCGCAGCGACTTGGTCAGCAGACGCACGTTGGTCATCTCGACGTACAGGTCGCCCTTGCCGGAACGGGCCAGGGTGCCTTCGGCGCTGATGATGTCGCCCAGGTCCCAGGTCTTGACCGCGGCCAAGGTCTCTTCCGGCAGGGTCTTGCGGTTGACGTAGACCTGGATGCGGCCGGTCATGTCCTGGATGACCATGAACGAGCCACGGTTGAGCATGATGCGACCAGCAACCTTGACCGGGATGGCGGCTGCTTCCAGCTCTTCCTTGGTCTTGTCCGCGTACTGTTTCTGCAGGTCGTTGCAGTAGCTGTCGCGACGGAAGTCGTTGGGGAAGGCGTTGCCCTTGGCGCGCTCGGCGGCAAGTTTTTCCTTGCGCAGCGCGATCAGGGTGTTTTCTTCCTGTTGCAGGTCTTGCGCTTCGGTCTTGAGGTCGCTCATGTCGTCATTCTTTCCATCAGGTATTCGTTGCCCTCGCGGGTGAGGGATCGCGGGGCAAGCCCGCTCCCACGGGCCCGCCACGGCGGTGATGCTTACAGCCCCTGCTTGAGGCTCGCTTCCAGGTACTGGTCGAGGTCGCCGTCCAGGACCTTCTGGCAGTCGCTGCGCTCGACGCCGGTACGCAGGTCCTTGATGCGCGAGTCGTCGAGCACGTAGGAACGGATCTGGTGACCCCAACCGATGTCCGACTTGCTGTCTTCCAGCGCCTGCGAGGCGGCGTTGCGCTTCTGCATCTCCAGCTCGTACAACTTGGCCCGCAGCATTTTCATGGCGGTGTCCTTGTTGGCGTGCTGGGAACGTTCGTTCTGGCAGGCCACCACGGTGTTGGTCGGCACGTGGGTGATACGCACCGCCGAGTCGGTGGTGTTGACGTGCTGACCACCGGCACCCGAGGAGCGGTAGGTGTCGATGCGCAGGTCGGACGGGTTGATCTCGATCTCGACCTTGTCGTCGATCTCGGGCGAGACGAATACCGCCGAGAACGAGGTGTGGCGACGGGCGCCGGAGTCGAACGGGCTCTTGCGCACCAGGCGGTGCACGCCGATCTCGGTGCGCAGCCAGCCGAAGGCGTACTCGCCCTTGATGTGCACGGTGGCGCCCTTGATGCCGGCGACCTCACCTTCGGACAGTTCGATGATGGTGGCGTCGAAGCCGCGCTTGTCGGCCCAGCGCAGGTACATGCGCAGCAGGATGTTGGCCCAGTCCTGAGCCTCGGTGCCGCCGGAGCCGGCCTGGATATCCAGGTAGGCGTTGTTCATGTCCATCTCGCCGCTGAACATGCGACGGAACTCGAGCTGGGCGAGGGATTCCTCCAGCCCTTGCAGCTCGGTCTCGACATCGCCGACAGCGCTTTCATCGCCCTCCTCGACAGCCATGTCTAGCAGGTCCTTGCAGTCGGCCAGACCGTTGGCCAGCTTATCGAGCGTCTCGACCACCTGCGCCAGCATCGCGCGCTCACGGCCCAGGGCCTGGGCGTACTCGGGCTTGTTCCAGACGGCGGCGTCTTCCAGCTCGCGGTTTACTTCGACCAGACGATCATGTTTGTGATCGTAGTCAAAGATACCCCCGAATGGACTGGGAACGCTCGGTGAGGTCCTTGATGGTGTTCAGGATCGGTTGGATTTCCATGGGCGGGCAGCTCTCGTGCGAATTCGGTGAAAAGCCCGCGAGTATAACCGAGTCTGCGCCACGGCGGCAGACCCGCCGGGCGGTATCGCCGGGCGCAGGGGTCGCCACCCCCACAGATTGAATCAACGAGCGACATTCACCCCTTCAGCGCCTTCTTCGGATAGATATCGTACCGGCTGGATTTGCCCTCAAGGCTGTGAGAAGGCTTGCCCCCCTCTATGATCGGCGCCTTGCGCGGCCGCTTGACCACCACCCGGTGGGTGGCCAGCGCCAGGGCAGCCTCGAGCAGGGCAGGCGCATCGAGGTCATCGCCGACCAGCGGCCGGAACACCCGCATCTCCTTCTTCACCAGCGCGCTCTTGTCGCGATGCGGGAACATCGGATCGAGGTAGATCACCTGCGGCGCCTCCCCCTCCCACGCACGCATGCGCTCGATGGCATTGCCCGTCAGCAGTTGCATGCGCGCGACGATCGGGCCGATTTCGGCATCCCCCCGCGCCCGCGCCAAACCGTCCTCCAGCAGCGCGGCAATCAACGGCTGGCGCTCGATCAGGGTCATCTCGCAGCCCAGGCTGGCCAGCACGAACGCGTCCTTGCCCAGCCCCGCCGTGGCATCGAGCACCCGCGGCCGCACGCCTTGGGCGATGCCGACCGCCTTGGCGATCATCTGCCCGTTGCCACCGCCGTACAACCGTCGATGCGCTGCCTGCCCCTCGACGAAATCCACCCGCACAGGCCCGGGCGCCTGCGGCCCCAGTTGCTGGATCTGCAAGCCCTCGGCGCCCAGTTGCACGGCAAACTCCGCCGCCTCGTCAACCAGCGGCAAGCCCAGTCGCTGCGCCCATGCCTCGGCCTGCGCCTGGAATTGCGCGGCCAACGCCTCGACCCTGATACCCGCCGCCTGTTGTTGCTCTAACATCGATTCGCGCACTCGAAAAAAATTAATGTAACCCCGGCCAGAGCCGATACAGGCAATATCCCGCTATTCTGCCAGAGCACAACGCCCGCGACTGCCATGTCAGACACTCTTCCCATTGGCTTGACCTACTTGTCGCCCGTCGGCAACTACGGTCGACAGAATACCCAGGCACTGGGTGGCGTCAGCCACCTGTGGCAGGATTTCTTTGCCCGCGCCATGGCAGAGCAACAGGAAGGCGAAGTCGACGGTTTCAGCCAGGCGCTGATGCAGTGCGACCAGGAGAGCGGCGAACCGATCGGCGGCGCCCGTGCCCTGGCCCTGATCGATGCCCAGCGCGCCCTGCCGGTTCACGACACCGAGGTGGCACCACCCGAGCCGCTGTTCCTGCCCAAGGCGGAACTCGAGGCCAAACTGCTGCCCCCTGCCCCCGAGCCCTTCGACACCGTCGAGTTGATCGAGCAGCAACGCCAGCTCGACATCGACAACAGCTGGGTGCGTCCAGTGGTCATGAGCCAGGGCCACCCCATCGCCGAGCCCGGCCCTGGCCCAACGCCACGCCCGCTGTTCCTGCCCATCGCCGAGTTCGAGACCGGCCTGCTCGACCCTGCGCCCGAGCCCTTCGACGACAGCACGCTGGCCAAACAGCAGAACGACCTGGAGTTCGATATCCACTGGGCCCGCCCGGTGGTGCTGAACAACGTGCGCCTGCACGCCTGAACCTCAGCGGCAGATCTGCCAGAAGCCCATGTCCGCATGGAAGTGATTGTGGTGGGCGGCGTTGTAGTCCGGCCCCAGCACCGTGCTGAAGCTTGCGCACGCCGCCTCCTGCACCTGGCGCAGGAAGTCCGCCTTGCGCCCATCTCCCTGCCAGTCCCGCGCCAACACGATGCGCTGGCCGTCCTGCAGGCGAAAACCACTGATATCCAGGGCATTGGCGCTGGCATGCTGGCTGAGCCGCCCTTGCTTGCGATGGTAGACGTTGCGGCAGGCAAAGCTGCCCAGGTGATCAACCTGGGTCACTGGCTGGCCAAACACCCGCTGCGCCGCCGGTTGCAACCCATGCACCTCGAACAGCGCATAGGCCACGGCCAACGGACAACTGGCGAGGAAGCTGCTGCTGAGCCGCGCCTGACCGCCTTCGACGCGCCAGACGTTGCGCAACGGGCAGTTGGCCGTCACCGGGCTGTCGCTTTGCTGCCGATAGCGCAATGACGAGGTCTGCAACGCCTGACGGCACAGCTCGGGGTCGGCGCGCAGGCGCGATAGCTTGTAGGGTGTCAGCAGGTTCGGCGGCTGCCGCACATCCAGCACAGCCCACGGGTTCCAGGCATCCGCTGGGCGCCAACCGAGCCACCATGCAACAAGCACGGCCAGCAGCAGACTGGCCAGTACGGTCAACGTCTTGCCCATGCGGCCTCAGCGACGGAAGAGGTCATTGAGCTGAGCGAATGGCAACGCCTGCTCGCCATAACTGAAAGTACCCTGCTCATGGATCTCCAGCGCGGCCCGCTGCAAAGCGCCCAGGGCGGCACGCGCCAGCGATGAGCCGACACTGATGCGCTTGACGCCCAGGTCTTGCAACTGATTCACGCTCAAGGGCACGCCCGCCATGCCCATCAGCACGTTCACCGGCCTTGGCGCCACGGCCTGCACCACCGCACGGATCTCATCGACGCTGCGCAGCCCCGGGGCATACAGCACATCGGCGCCGGCCTCGGCATAGGCTTGCAGCCTGCGAATGGTGTCATCCAGGTCGAGACGCCCGTGCAGCAGGTTCTCGGCGCGCGCGCAAAGGGTGAAGGGGAACGGCAGGCTGCGGGCAGCCTGCACGGCGGCGCGTACACGCACCACGGACAGGTCGAAGTCGTAGATCGGCGCTTCGGCGCGGCCGCTGGCATCTTCGATCGAACCACCCACCAGCCCCGCCTCGGCGGCGCGCAGAATGGTCTGTGCGCAGTCCTCGGGCAAATCGCCGAAGCCGTTTTCCAGGTCCGCCGCCACCGGCAATGGGGTGGCATCGACGATCGCCTGGGCGTTGCCCAGGGTTTCCTCGAGCGTCAGCGCGCCCTCGGCATCCGGCCGCCCCAGGCTGAACGCCAGCCCCGCGCTGGTCGTGGCCAGCGCTTCATATCCCAGGCTGGCCAACAGCCGGGCGGAGCCGGCATCCCACGGGTTGGGGATGACGAACGCGCCATCTTGCTCATGCAGCGCCTTGAAGGCTTCGGCTCGCAGGGTTTGCACATCCATGGTTCAACCTCCCGGCAATCAGATCAAAGTAACCCCAGTTGTTCGACCTCAGGGGCGCGGGGCAATTCAGGCAGCGCTGCAATGCCCGGCAGGCGAGCCATCAGCCGCTGGTGAAAACGCTGGGCCAGCGCCGCCGCCAGGCGATTGTCGGAAGTATGCAGGAACACGTAGGGGCTGCGGCCCTCTTCGATCCATGCAGCGACCTTGTCGATCCAAGGAGAGAGGAAGGTCTCGTTGGCCTCGAGCTGCGGGTGACCGATGAAACGCACCTGCGGAGACTGGCTGAAGGCCGCTGGGCGCGGCGGCACCTTGGGCTTCTTGGCCTGGGCATGGAGCACCGCGGGCTCGCGCGAGGTGCAACTGAACAACGCACGCGGATCCAGGCAGATACGCTCGACTCCACGTTCATGCAGCAGGCGATTGAGCTGACGCTCCTCCTCGCCCCGGGCGAAGAAGGCATCGTTGCGCACCTCCACCGCCAGGGGCACGCCGATCTCATCAAGAAAATGCGCCAGCTCGCCCAGGCGCGACGGGCCGAACATTGCCGGCAACTGCAGCCAGTACGGCGCAACGCGCTCGCCCAGGGGCGCCATCAGCCGGGTGAAATCGACGGCCGCATCGAGTTGTTCGCGCAGGTCGCCGGCATGGCTTACATCGCCCGGAAACTTGGCCGTGAAGCGAAACCCCGACGGCATGATCTGCGCCCAACGCTCGACGGTCGCCGGCGCGGGACGGGCATAGAAGGTGGTATTGCCTTCAACGGCGTTGAATACCTGGCTGTAGAGCCCGAGGAACTCGCCGCTACGGGCGTCGGCGGGATAGAGGTACTCGCGCCAGGCGTTTTCAGCCCAGGACGGGCAACCGAGGAAATAAGGGAGGGGTGATGGCGTCATCCATCAAATGTACAGGTCCAGCCCCAGCACTTCCATCTCCCAGTCGGTGAAGCCGGCGGTGGTCAGGTAGCTGGCCAGGGCGGTGGAGGTTCGGCGGTTGCGGGCGCGGGGGAAGATCAGGTCCTGCTGCCGGGCGGGCAGGTTCTCGCCGCGACGGCTGGCGCGGCTGATCTGCGCGTCGATGTCCTCGATGATCTCGGCATCGGCTTCGTCGATGGCTTCGTCACGCGCTGGCGCCTTGCGTGGCGCACGCTTGATGGGGTAGCTCTGTGAGGAGAAGCCGTCGATACGCATGACAAAGGCACTCAGGATCAATGATGGCAATTTAGCAGCATCAGGAATCCTTCGCTAATGCCCGAACTGATAACTGGACCACAGTTCGCGCAAAAGGTTTTATCGTGAACGGCGATAGCCGACGAAATGCCTTCAACGCGCCTTAGGCGTAGCCACATTATCGCGCAGGTAGACCGGTTGCGCCTGTTCGGCGACCACCGCCTCGCCCCGTGCCCAGGCGAAGCCGGCCAGGGTGAGGATATCCAGGGCGCTAGGCAACGCGGCCGCATCGCTGGCAGAAACCTGCACGGCCAGGCGCTCGGCGTAGCCCCAGCCGGTACCGGCACCGAACCATGCCTCGCCCGGGCCTTGCGGCAGGGCCACGCGCTCTGGCGGCAGTACCGCCTCCTGGCCGATCAGGCGCATCTCGCCCTGTTCGGCGCGGTAACAACCCCAGTACACCTCGTCCATGCGCGCGTCGATGGCCGCGGCCACCTGCTGCACGCCACGCTCACGCAAGGCGCCCTGCGCCAGGGCCGCCAGGTTGGACGTTGGCAGTACCGGGCGTTCGAGGGCGAAAGCCAGGCCCTGTACCACGCCGATGGCGATACGCACGCCAGTGAAAGCGCCCGGGCCACGGCCAAAGGCGATGGCATCCAGCGCGCTCAGCGCCACGCCCGATTCGGCCAGCAACTGCTTGATCATCGGCAGCAGTTTCTGCGCGTGCATGCGCGGGATGACCTCGTAATGGCTGGTCACCTTGCCGTCATGCAACAGGGCGACGGAACAGGCTTCGGTAGCGGTATCCAGGGCCAGCAGGGTGGTCATCGAGCGAGGTATCCAGGCGACAGGGGAAAAGAGCGGCAGTATAAACGACAACGGCCCGCAAGCGGGCCGTCGTGACGCACGGTGACGGATCAGCTCAGGGCTGCCAGTACCTTGGCGGTGATCGATTCGACCGAACCGACGCCTTCGATGTGGCTGTACTTCGGCTTGCCGGCGTTGGCGGCCGACAGCTTCTGGTAGAAGTCCACCAGCGGCTTGGTCTGGCTGTGGTAGACCGACAGGCGGTGACGCACGGTTTCTTCCTTGTCATCATCGCGCTGGATCAGGTCTTCGCCGGTGACGTCGTCCTTGCCTTCCACTTTCGGTGGGTTGTACTGGATGTGGTAGGTGCGGCCGGATGCCAGGTGCACGCGACGGCCAGCCATGCGGCCGACGATTTCTTCGTCGTCCACGGCGATTTCGACCACTGCGTCGATGTCGACGCCAGCAGCGACCATGGCTTCAGCCTGCGGGATGGTGCGCGGGAAGCCGTCGAACAGGCAGCCGTTGGCGCAGTCAGCCTGCGCGATGCGCTCCTTGACCAGGCTGATGATCAGCTCGTCGGAGACCAGCTGGCCGGCATCCATGACCTTTTTCAGCTCCAGGCCCAGTGGGGTACCGGCCTTGACGGCGGCACGCAGCATGTCACCGGTGGAGATCTGGGGAATACCGAACTTCTCGGTGATGAACTTTGCCTGAGTACCTTTACCGGCCCCGGGAGCTCCCAGCAGAATTACGCGCATCTTGTGCTCCTCATATTTTTTATGCAAATCAACGGATTCGGCGCACAAGGCCAACTCCGGAAAAATCGGTCGAGACCGCAAAATCGGTCAAAAGGCTGCTCAAGATACACAGCGCCCGCCCCCCCGACAAGCGTCCCAAAGTGGCAGGAATGCGCCACTTGCAGCTTGCCGGGGGACAGGTTGCGCCGGGCGCAACCGGCCATGGAAGGAGCGGCCACGGCCAGCCCTGCCACTCACCGCGCCTACCCTCGGCCTAACTCAGCCGGTGTTGCGCAAGCCGGCCGCGATCCCGGCCACCGTCACCAGCAAGGCCTGTTCCAACGGGCTGTCCAGAGCGGCTTCACGGCTGCGCGAGCGTGCCAGCAACTCGGCTTGCAGGCGGTGCAACGGGTCCAGGTAGGTGTTGCGCAGGCGGATGAATTCCAGGGTTTCCGGGCTGTGCGCCAGTAGCACCGACTGCCCGGTCAGCCCCAGTACCACTTGGCACGACTGCGACAATAGGTCGCGCAGGTGCGCGCCCAACGGCAGCAGTTCGGGTTGCACCAGACGTTCGTCGTAGGCCTCGGCGATCTGCGCATCGGCCTTGGCCAGGACCATCTCCAGCATGTCGATGCGGGTACGGAAGAACGGCCATTGTTCGCGCATCTGCGCCAGCAGCGTCCCCTGCCCGCGTGCCAGGGCATTGTTCAGCGCGGTCTCCCAGCCGAGCCAGGCCGGCAGCATCAGCCGTGTCTGGGTCCAGCCGAAGATCCAAGGGATCGCCCTCAGGCTTTCGATGCCGCCGGCGCGGCGCTTGGCCGGGCGGCTGCCCAGCGGCAGCCGGCCAAGCTCCTGCTCGGGGGTGGACTGGCGGAAGTACTCGACGAAGTCCGGATTCTCGCGCACCACGGCGCGGTAGGCCTTGACGCCGTCGGCGGCCAGCTGGTCCATCAGTGCGCGCCAGGCCGGCTCAGGCGGCGGCGGTGGCAACAGGGTCGCCTCCAGCACCGCGGCCAGGTAGAGATTGAGGTTCTGTTCGGCGATGCCCGGCAGACCGAACTTGAAACGGATCATCTCGCCCTGTTCGGTGGTGCGAAAACGCCCGCCCACCGAGCCCGGCGGCTGCGACAGGATCGCCGCGTGAGCAGGGCCACCGCCACGTCCCACCGTGCCACCGCGGCCATGGAACAGCAGCAGCTCGACCTGGTGTTCACGGCAGATGCGCACCAGGTTTTCCTGAGCACGGTACTGGGCCCAGGCCGCCGCCGTGGTGCCGGCATCCTTGGCCGAGTCGGAATAGCCGATCATCACCTCTTGCGGGCCCTGCAGCCCGGCGCGATAGCCCGGCAGCCCGAGCAGGCGCTCCATGACCGGGCCTGCGTTATCCAGGTCGGCCAGGGTCTCGAACAGGGGTACCACGCGCATCGACCGGGTCAACCCGGCCTCTTTGAGCAACAGCTGCACCGCCAGCACGTCGGACGCCGCGCCGGCCATGGATATCACGTACGAACCCAGCGACGCCGCCGGGGCCGCGGCGATTTCGCGGCAGGTGGCGAGTACTTCGGCGGTATCGGCCTGGGGCTGGAAGTGCGCCGGCAGCAACGGGCGGCGATTCTTCAGCTCGGTCTGGAGGAAGGTGATGCGTCGCTCTTCGTCCCACTCGGCATAGCGGCCGAGCCCGAGGTAGTCGGTGATTTCCGACAGCGCATCGCGATGGCGGGCAGCGTCCTGACGCACATCCAGGCGCACCAGGAACAGACCAAACGTCACCGCCCGGCGCAGGCAGTCGAGCAACGGGCCGTCGGCAATCACGCCCATGCCGCACTCATGCAGCGACTGGTAGCACAGCTCCAACGGCGCGATAAGGTCGCGATTGTCCACCAGCACCGCCGCGCTGGCCGGCTGCGTCGCGGCCAACGAGGCGTGGGCCCAGGCGCGGGTGGCACGCAGGCGGTCGCGCAACTGCTTGAGCAGCGCCCGGTAAGGTTCGGCGCTGTCCCCGACCTTTTCCTTGAGTGCGGCGCTGGCCTGCTGCATGGACAGCTCGGCGGCCAGGTAGTCGATATCACGCAGGAACAGGTCGGCGGCCATCCAGCGCGCCAGCAGCAGCACTTCGCGGGTTACCGCCGCCGTGACATTGGGGTTGCCGTCACGATCACCGCCCATCCAGGAAGCAAAGCGAACCGGCGCCGCCTCCAGTGGCAGGTGCATCCCGGTCGCCTCGAACAGTGCCGTGTCGACCTTGCGCAGGTGGTTGGGCACCGCCTGCCACAATGAATGCTCGATCACCGCGAAGCCCCACTTGGCCTCGTCCACCGGCGTCGGCCGGGTCCTGCGGATTTCCTCGGTGTGCCAGGACTCGGCGATCAACCGGCGCAGGCGCTCGCGCACCTGCTGGCGCTCGGCGGGGATGAGGTCGCGGTGGTCCTGCGCGGCCAGCTGCGCGGCAATGGCGTCGTACTTCTGGATCAAGGTACGCCGGGCCACCTCGGTGGGGTGCGCGGTAAGCACCAGCTCGATGTGCAACTTGCCCAGTTGCCGGGCCAGCTCATCGTTGCCATGGCCAGCCGCCTTCAGGCGCGCCAGCAATTCGGGGAGCACGCGGGCCTCGAACGGTTCGGGCTGGCCGGCGTCACGGCGGCGGATCAGCTGGTACTGCTCGGCGATGTTGGCCAGGTTGAGGAACTGGTTGAACGCCCGCGCCACCGGCAGCAGGTCCTCCTCGGCCAGATCGCCCAGGGTCGAGCTCAGTTGCTCGCCCGCCTCGCGCCGGTCGGCCTTGGCGCTGTGGCGGATGTCCTCGATCTTCTGCAGGAACGCCTCGCCATGCTGCTGGCGGATGGTCTCGCCAAGCAGTTCTCCCAAAAGGTGCACATCCTCGCGCAAGCGCAGATCGATATCACTCATCAGCCTTCTCCACTCCAGGAAACCGCATGCGCCCAAGAGTGCCCACTCGCGCCCGCCCCTGGCAAGCCGCGAGCCGCCAAAGCAACTAAAGTAAACACAGGTCATCCGAAGCAATGCCACTCCAGGCTTTGACAGAGGTCATCATGAAAATTCGCCAACTCGCCCAGCACTGGGAACAGAACGCCGCCGGCCGCCTGAGCCCCACCGGCCATGTCCTGCACCTGGACATGGAAGCAGAAGCGCGCCTGGCCGCGCTGATCGACATGTACCCCAAGCGCAGCCCCGAGGAACTCCTGGGCGAGCTGGTGGCGGCGGCACTGGAAGAGCTCGAGGCCAGCTTCCCCTACGTCAAGGGCCAGCAGGTGATCGCCACCGACGAGGAAGGCGACCCGTTGTACGAGGACATCGGCCCTACGCCGCGCTTCCTGGCCCTTTCCAGGCGCCATCTGCAGGCCCTTGGCCGGGTACGGAAAGCCCCCTCGCACTGAGCCCTTGCGGGTGCCGGGCACCGCCCGGCATACCGTCATTTGCAGCGGAAGTTCCAGGCGAAATCCGCTGACTGATTAGTCAGAAAAAAATACCTTTAGCGTGCAAATTTTTCTGAACTATTCAAAAACCGCTTCGGTCACAGCCAATAGCCATCACGGCAAAACCCTGTAAACACGGGCCTTTGCGCCCGACGCTGGCAACAGGGGAACAGCGATTGTCACTGCGTGGCATCGTCGTTTAACAGGAGTGACCCAATGGAGTTGACCACCATGAAGACCCGCATCGCACAACCTTCCTCCACTCATCTGCGCGGGCTCAAGCTGGCCGCGCTGGCCCTGGGCAGCAGCCTGGTGCTGGCCGGCTGCGCGGGCAAGCCGCCTACCGAGCAGTACGCCGTGACCCAATCGGCGGTCAACTCGGCGGTCAGCGCCGGTGGCACCGAGTTCGCAGCAGTGGAAATGAAGGCTGCCCAGGACAAGTTCAAGAAGGCCGAAATCGCCATGCACGACAAGAAGTATGACGAGGCCAAGCTGCTGGCCGAGCAGGCCGAATGGGACGCCCGCCTTGCCGAGCGCAAAGCCCAGGCTGCCAAGGCCCAGAAGGCCGTGCAGGATGCCCGCCAGGGCGTCCAGGACGTACGTGAGGAAGGCCTGCGCAGCGCTGAGTAAGCCTGCCCTGCCTCTATAGCCTTCGTTTAAAGATCAAAGGATGAACACTATGCGCAACTACGTCATGATTCCCGCCCTGCTGGCCCTGAGCGTCGGCCTTGCCGCCTGCTCCCACGACCCGAACGCCAACCTCGAGTCGGCCCGCACCAATTTCTCCGCCCTGCAGAGCGATCCGCAGTCGAGCAAGGTGGCCGCGCTCGAGACCAAGGACGCCCAGGACTGGCTGAACAAGGCCGACAAGGCCTACATGGATCGCGAGGATGAGAAGAAGGTCGACCAGCTCGCCTACCTCACCAATCAACGCGTCGAAGTGGCCAAGCAGACCATCGCGCTGCGCACCGCGGAAGGTGAACTGAAAAACGCCGCGGCACAACGCGCCCAGGCCAAACTTGACGCCCGCGATGCGCAGATCAAGAAACTGCAGGACAGCCTCAACGCCAAGCAGACCGACCGTGGCACCCTGGTGACCTTCGGCGATGTGCTGTTCGACTTCAACAAGGCCGAGCTCAAGAGCAGCGCCTACCCGAACGTCACCAAACTGGCGCAGTTCCTCCAGGAAAACCCTGAGCGCAAGGTGATCGTCGAGGGCTACACCGACAGCGTCGGTTCGGCCAACTACAACCAGACCCTGTCCGAACGTCGCGCCGCCGCGGTGCGCATGGCACTGGTGCGTGCCGGCGTGGACCCTGCGCGCATCGTCGCCCAGGGTTATGGCAAGGAGTATCCGGTAGCGGACAACGGCAGCAACTCGGGCCGTGCGCAGAACCGTCGGGTGGAAGTGACCATCTCCAACGACAACCAACCGGTGGCGCCACGTTCGGTCAGCCAGATCCAGTAACGCTTGCCATCTGAACGGAAAGCCCCGCCTTGATGGCGGGGCTTTTTCATTCCTGTCGATCATGCAAGCCACTCAAGCAAACGCCCCGAACATGTCGGGGCGTTTGCCTGGCGCACGTCAGTGACTACTGGAACAGCGACTCGCTGGACAAGCCATTCTTCTCGAGAATCTCGCGCAGGCGCTTCAGGCCTTCGACCTGGATCTGCCGCACCCGCTCACGGGTCAGGCCGATCTCCAGCCCGACATCCTCCAGGGTACTGCTTTCATGCCCACGCAGGCCGAAACGCCGAACCACCACCTCACGCTGCTTGTCGGTCAACTCGCCCAGCCACTGGTCGATGCTCTGCGACAGGTCATCATCCTGCAGCAGTTCGCATGGGTCGGTGGGACGGTCATCGGTGAGGGTGTCGAGCAGCGTCTTGTCAGAGTCGGGCCCCAGCGAAACATCCACCGAGGACACCCGCTCGTTCAGGCCGAGCATGCGCTTGACCTCGGCCACTGGCTTCTCCAGAAGGCTGGCGATCTCCTCAGGCGACGGCTCGTGGTCGAGCTTTTGCGTAAGCTCGCGGGCGGCGCGCAGGTAGACGTTGAGTTCCTTGACCACGTGAATGGGCAGGCGGATGGTGCGGGTCTGGTTCATGATCGCCCGCTCGATGGTCTGGCGGATCCACCAGGTCGCGTAGGTCGAGAAGCGGAAACCGCGTTCGGGGTCGAACTTCTCCACCGCACGGATCAGGCCCAGGTTGCCTTCCTCGATCAGGTCGAGCAGCGACAGGCCACGATTGACGTAACGGCGGGCAATCTTGACCACCAGGCGCAGGTTGCTCTCGATCATGCGCTTGCGCCCGGCAGGGTCGCCTTTTTGCGACAGGCGCGCGAAATGCACTTCTTCCTCTGGCGAAAGCAGAGGCGAGAAGCCGATTTCGTTGAGATACAGTTGGGTCGCGTCAAGTGCCCGACTGTAGTCGATGTACTTGTGCTGCTTGAGCGACGCGCCCTGTTTCGACTTGGTCCGAACCGAAGGTACAGCAGGTTCGTCTGACACCACATCCGTTTCCAAAACGATGCCCGTCTCCATCAGAAGCAGGTCATCGTCGATGTCAAACTCCGGCACTTCTTTACTGAGAGCCATTGTTATAGTCCTTTGCTGAGTTCGAACTCAGACTCGAGCGTCACCCTTCCATGGCAGCGCTGGAGCCTGTCCCCTCTACATCCAAGGAACAGGCCGGGACAATGATCAACGGCGTGGCAGGAACTGGAGAGGATCGACGGGTTTGCCCTGGCGGCGAATCTCGAAATGCAGCTTCACCCGATCAGTGCCCGTGGACCCCATTTCTGCGATCGTCTGCCCTGCCTTGACCTGCTGCCCCTCCCGAACCAAAAGCCTGCGGTTGTGACCGTAGGCACTGACGTAGGTATCGCTGTGTTTGATGATGATGAGCTCGCCATAGCCCCTCAAGCCACTGCCGGCGTAGACCACCGCTCCATCAGACGCAGCAAAAACAGGCTGTCCCAAATCACCGGCGATATCAATGCCTTTATTCAAACTACCGTTTGAAGCGAATTTTCCAATCAGCACGCCATTCGCCGGCCACGTCCAACCGCCAACCGCGCGCTCTGCGGCGGGCACCTGGGCAACCGTTTGCGAGGTGGTGGAAGGGGCAGTTGTGGCACTTTTGCCATTGCTGCTTGCCGGCGCCGTAGTGGCAACCGGCCGACGGATCACGGTGGTCCGGCTCGATGAAGAAGCGCTGCCGACGACCGTCGTGCTGCCCCCCGCGCCGCTGCTGAAACGGATCGGCTGGCCCGGGCGGATGGTGTAGGGGGCGGGAATATTGTTGCGTGCCGCCAGCTCCTTGTAGTCCCAACCGTAGCGGAAGGCAATGGAGAACAGCGTGTCGCCGGGTTTGACGATGTACTGCCCCGAGGTGACGGTCGGGCGCTTGGGCGCGGCGTTGTTGCGGTCGACCACGCGGGCGCCGTTCGAGCTGGTGCTGGAACAGCCAGCCAGCAGGGTCCCCATGGCCAGCGCGATCACCAGAAGCTTCAAAACCGACCGATCCTTGCGCTGCCGCATGCCTGTGTGACCCACCCGCGCTCCCCTCATGCTGTCAAAAAATGACGATACAAAAATGCAATATTGTTTCAATTATAACCGAGCCACCCTGCTTGGGGTGACTCGCTGTTGGCCTGATCCAGTACGAAAAGCGCCACGCCAGATAGACAGGGCCCAGGCGCAAGAATTCGTCGTCGCCGCAAATATTCCGTTACGCCGCTCAGGCCAGTGGGCCATTGAGCAGCGGCACGAAGCGCACGGCGCCGAGTACCCGCCGCGAGAAGCCATGCTCTTCGCGCACGATCAGCATCAGTTGCTGGGTCTCCCCCGCCGGCCCGACCGGGATCACCATGCGTCCGCCCGGCGCCAGCTGATCGAGCAGTGCCTGCGGCACTTCAGGCGCGACTGCGGTGACGATGATGCCGTTGTAAGGCGCCAACGCCGGCCAACCTTCGCAGCCGTCGCCCCAACGGAACACCACGTTGCGCAGGTTGAGCTCGACCAGGCGCTCCTTGGCCCGGTCCTGCAGCACCTTGATGCGCTCCACCGAGAACACCCGCTCGACCAGCTGGGCCAGGATCGCGGTCTGGTAGCCCGAGCCGGTGCCGATCTCCAGCACCTTGTCCAGGGGGCCTGCCTCCAGCAACAGCTCGCTCATGTGCGCGACCATGAACGGCTGGGAGATCGTCTGGTTGTGGCCGATCGGCAGCGCCGTGTCTTCATAGGCGCGATGGGCCAGGGCTTCATCGACGAACAGGTGGCGCGGGGTGCGACGAATGGCCTCGAGTACCTTGGCGTTCGACACGCCTTCTTCATAGAGCCGCTGGATCAGCCGCTCCCGGGTACGCTGGGAGGTCATGCCGATGCCGCGGCGCTGCAGATCGTCCTGTTCGCGCATCAGAGCAGGCCCTCCAGCCAACCGTCGAGGCGCTCGAAGGCATCGTTGAAGGTGCGGTCCAGTTGCAGCGGGGTGATCGACACGTAACCCTGCATCACGGCATGGAAGTCGGTGCCCGGGCCGCCATCTTCGGCATCGCCGGCCACGGCGATCCAGTAGCCTTCCTTGCCCCGCGGGTTGACCACCTTGGTCGGTGCCGCGGCACGCGCGCGGTGCCCCAGGCGGGTAAGCTGGATGCCACGTATATGCTCCAGCGGCAGGTTGGGGATATTGACGTTGAGCACGGTGCGCGGCGGCAGCTCCAGGCGCGACTGCGCCTCGACCAGGCGCCGGGCGATGTAGGCGGCGGTCGGCAAGTTGTCGGGCAGGCGCGACAGCAGCGAGAAGGCCAGCGAGGTGCCGCCGAGGAAGCGCCCCTCCAACGCCGCAGCCACCGTGCCCGAATAGAGCACGTCATCCCCCAGGTTGGCGCCCAGGTTGATGCCGGACACCACCATGTCCGGGGTTTCCGGCAACAGGCCGTTGAGCCCCAGGTGCACGCAGTCGGTCGGCGTGCCGTTGAGGCTGATGAAGCCGTTGGCCAGCGTCTGCGGATGCAGCGGCCGGTCCAGTGTCAGCGAGCTGCCGGCACCGCTTTTGTCTTGATCCGGGGCAATCACCACGCACTCGGCATAGTCCACCAACGCTTCATGCAGCGCGGCGAGGCCGGGTGCGGTAACTCCGTCGTCATTCGAAATCAGAATACGCATGGGCTGTCCGTCTGCCCTGCCGGCACCAGATCGACGAGTTCGCGCACCACCACGGTGGCGAAGCATCCGGCCGGAAGGACGAATTCCAGTTGCAGGATATCAGGCTCGGGATAATGCCACGTCAGCCGCCCAATAGGGAGCCGCAGGATGCGCCGTTCGTGATCCATGCCCGCTCGCGCCAGCCAATCGCACAGCGCCGGATGACGTCCGGCGACCGTGGACTCGAGGTCGAGGGTCGCGCCCTGGCTCGGTGCCGCACCGGCGCCCCACAGCGGGCCCGTCGGGTGCAGGTCGAGAATGGCCAGGCGCGGGTCGTTGCACTCGGCCTCGCCGGCCACGAAGAAGCTGCGCTTGTCGGTGAAGGCCAGCAGGTCGCCGACCTGGGCGCGCTGCCAGCTGCCATCGGCGACACGGGCGGCCAGCACCTGGTTGAACAGGTAGCTGCGCCCGGCCGACAGCAGCCGCGAACGCAGGTTGCGCTGCTCGGGCAGCGCCTGGCGAGCGGCCCAGCCCTGTGCGTCGTGCACGTTGCCACCGGCATGGCCGAAGCGCTGGCTGCCGAAGTAGTTGGGCACGCCCTGCTGCTTGAGTTGCTCCAGGCGGGCATCAAGGGCCTGGTGGTCGGCCTGCAGCGCGGTCAGGCGCAAGGTGAAGCCATTGGCCGAATGCGCGCCACGCTGCAGCTTGCGCTGGTGGCGCACCTGCTTGAGCACGCGCAGGGTGTCGTCCTCGGCACGGGACAGGTCTGGGTCGGCCTTGCCCGGCAGGTGCAGGCTGAACCACTGGCGGGTCAGGGCCTGGCGGTCCTTGAGGCCGGCATAGCTGATGGCACGCACCGGCACGCCGGCGGCGCGGGCCAGGCGGCGAGCCGCCTCCTCGGTGTTGAGGTCACGCTTCTCGACCCACAGCCACAGGTGCTCGCCCTGGCCGGACAGCGGGATATCGAGGACTTCATCGACCTGGAAGTCTTCAGCCACCGCCTTGAGCACCGCGGTGCCCAAGACATCGCCCGAGGCCCGAGGGCCTAGCAGTTCCAGTTCGGTCATGCTGGCAGCAGCAGGGCGACCGCATGCACGGCGATGCCCTCCTCGCGGCCGGTGAAGCCCAGCTTTTCTTCAGTGGTGGCCTTGACGTTGACCTGGTCGAGCTCGACCTGCAGGTCTGCGGCGATGTGCTGGCGCATGGTCTCGATGTGCGGGGCCATCTTTGGTGCCTGGGCGACGATGGTGGCGTCGACATTGCCGACCTTCCAGCCCTTGTCACGCACGACAGCGACCACGTGGCGCAGCAGCACCCGGCTGTCGGCGCCCTTGAACTGCGGGTCGGTGTCGGGGAAATGCTTGCCGATGTCGCCCAGCGCCGCGGCACCCAGCAAGGCATCGCTCAGGGCGTGCAGCAGCACGTCGCCGTCGGAGTGGGCCAGCAGGCCGAACTTGTGGGGGATACGCACCCCGCCCAAGGTAATGAAATCACCGTCGCAGAAACGATGGACATCGTAGCCGTGGCCAATACGCATAGAAGAACGCCCTGATTGAGTCAGGGCGTGATTCTACCTGCTTTTGCGGTATTGGGGCTGCTTCACGGGCCTGCGGCTCAGACCCTGCCCAGTGCCACCGCATGATGGCGCAGGTGTTCATCGATGAAGCTGGCGATGAAGTAGTAGCTATGGTCGTAGCCTGGCTGCAGGCGCAGGGTCAGCCCATGGCCGCCCTTACGGGCCGCCTGCTCCAGCGCCTCTGGCTTGAGCTGCTTTTCAAGGAAGTCATCGCGATCCCCCTGGTCCACCAGCAGCGGCGGGCATTCATCCGCCTCGGCCAGCAGCACACTGGCATCCCACTCGCGCCACTGCGCCCGGTCTTCGCCCAGGTAGCGGCTGAAGGCCTTCTCACCCCAAGGGCAATCCATTGGATTGCTGATCGGTGAGAACGCCGACACCGAGCGGTAGCGCCCCGGGTTGCGCAAGGCGCAGACCAGCGCGCCATGCCCGCCCATCGAGTGGCCACTGATACTGCGCTGGCTTGACGCCGGGAAATGCTCCTCGATCAACTCCGGCAACTCGTGCACCACGTAGTCGTGCATCTGGTAGTTGCGCGCCCAGGGCTGCTGGGTGGCATTGAGGTAGAACCCCGCGCCGAGGCCGAAGTCCCAGGCACCGTCCGGATCACCCGGCACCTGCTCGCCACGCGGGCTGGTGTCCGGGGCGACGATGATCAGCCCAAGCTCCGCGGCCAGGCGCTGGGCGCCGGCCTTCTGCATGAAGTTCTCGTCGGTGCAGGTCAGGCCGCTGAGCCAGTACAGCACCGGCAGCTTTTCGCCCTGCTCGGCCTGGGGCGGCAGGTACACCGCGAACACCATGTCGCAGGCAAGCACCTTGGAGCTGTGCCGGTAACGCTTGTGCCAGCCGCCAAAGCTTTTCTGGCAAGAGATGTTTTCCAGCGTCATGGCGAGGGCCTCAGAAGTGGATTACGCTGCGGATGCTCTTGCCTTCGTGCATCAGGTCGAAAGCTTTGTTGATGTCCTCCAGGCCCATGGTATGGGTAATGAAGGTGTCCAGCGGGATCTCGCCTTTCTCGGACATTTCCACGTAGCTCGGCAGCTCACTGCGGCCACGCACGCCGCCGAAGGCCGAACCGCGCCAGACGCGACCGGTGACCAGCTGGAACGGACGGGTGGCGATTTCCTGGCCGGCACCGGCCACGCCAATGATCACCGACTCGCCCCAGCCCTTGTGGCAGCATTCCAGCGCCGCGCGCATCAGTTGCACATTGCCGATGCACTCGAAGGAAAAGTCCACGCCGCCGTCGGTGAGATCGACGATCACTTCCTGGATCGGGCGGTCGTAGTCTTTCGGGTTGATGCAGTCGGTGGCGCCCAGCTGGCGGGCGATCTCGAACTTGGCCGGGTTGATGTCGATGGCGATGATGCGCGAAGCCTTGGCCTTGACCGCGCCGATCACTGCCGACAGACCGATGCCGCCGAGGCCGAAGATGGCCACAGTGTCACCCGGCTTGACCTTGGCGGTGTTGAGCACCGCGCCGATACCGGTGGTCACGCCGCAGCCGAGCAGGCAGACCTTTTCCAGCGGGGCCTCTTTCTGGATCTTGGCCACGGAGATTTCCGGCAGCACGGTGTACTCGGAGAAGGTCGAGGTGCCCATGTAGTGGAACAGCTGCTGGCCCTTGTAGCTGAAGCGGGTGGTGCCGTCGGGCATCAGGCCCTTGCCCTGCGTGGCGCGGATGGCCTGGCACAGGTTGGTCTTGCCCGACAGGCAGAATTTGCACTTGCCGCATTCCGGGGTGTACAGCGGGATCACGTGGTCGCCGACCGCCACCGAGGTCACGCCCTCGCCAACCGCCTCGACGATCGCCCCGCCCTCATGGCCGAGAATCGACGGGAAGATGCCTTCCGGGTCGGCGCCAGACAGGGTATAGGCGTCGGTATGGCAGACACCCGAGGCGACGACGCGCAGCAGCACTTCGCCGGCCTTGGGCATGGCCACGTCCACTTCGACGATTTCCAGGGGTTTCTTGGCCTCGAAGGCTACAGCAGCGCGTGACTTGATCATCAAAGGTCTCCAGACAAGAGTGTCGATTGCAGGCAAGCAGTGTAATTCACTGCCTTTTGATGAATAATCCGGCCATTCACAAAACATTATTGCCACACAGGGATAATCCATTGAGCAGCCGCTGGGAAGGCATCGACGAATTCGTCGCCGTGGCAGAAATGGGCCAGTTCACCGCCGCTGCCGAACGCCTCGGAGTGTCTTCGTCGCACATCAGTCGGCAGATCGCCCGCCTGGAGGAACGCTTGCAGACCCGCCTGCTGTACCGCAGCACGCGGCGGGTGACCCTCAGCGAAGCCGGGCAGACCTTTCTCCAGCACTGCCAGCGCCTGCAGGATGGCCGCGAGGAAGCGTTGCGCGCCATGGGCGACCTGGCCAGCGAACCCAAAGGCCTGCTGCGCCTGACCTGCGCGGTAGCCTATGGCGAGCGCTTCATCGTGCCGCTGGTGACGCGCTTCATGGCGCTGTACCCGCAGTTGCGGGTGGAGGTGGAGTTGAGCAACCGCACCCTCGACCTGCTGCATGAGGGCATGGACCTGGCGATCCGCCTGGGCCGCCTGCAGGATTCCCGGCTGGTGGCCACGCGCCTGGCGCCGCGACGCATGTACCTGTGCGCATCACCGGCCTACCTGGCACGCTATGGGCGGCCGCACAGCGTGTCGGAGTTGGCGCGGCACAATTGCCTGGTCGGCAGCTCCGACCTGTGGGCGCTGCAGCAGGAGGGTCGCGAGATCAGCCAGCGGGTACAGGGCAACTGGCGCTGCAACAGCGGCCAGGCGGTGCTGGATGCGGCGCTGCAGGGGATGGGCCTCTGCCAGTTGCCGGATTACTACGTGCTTGAGCACCTGCATAGCGGGGCGCTGGTGTCGTTGCTGGAGGGGCACCAACCGCCGAATACAGCGGTATGGGCGTTGTATCCGCAACAACGGCATCTGTCGCCGAAGGTGCGGCGGTTGGTGGACTATCTCAAGGAAGGGTTGGCGCAGTTGCCGGAGTATCGCACCACGCCTTTGCAGGAGCGGCCTTAGCCGCGATGCGGGCAACGCGGTCAGGCACCCGCTTCGCGGGTGATCGCGGCTGAAGCCGCTCCTACAGGTACGGCGTCAGACCATCGCTCAGCGACGCCCAGCCCAGCGCTGGCGCAGCCACTCCAAGTCCTCTGGCCGAGTCACCTTGATATTGTCGCTGCGCCCTTCGACCAGGCGCGGCGCATACCCGGCCCACTCGATGGCGGACGACTCATCGGTGACTGCTACATCGGACACCAGGCACTCGGCCAGCGCCCGGTGCAACATGCCGAGGCGGAACATCTGCGGGGTGTAGGCTTGCCAGACGGTGCTGCGATCGACCGTCGCCGCCACCCTGCCCTCGCCGTCGGCACGCTTGAGCGTGTCCCGAGCGGGTACGGCGAGCAATCCACCGACGGGATCTTCAGCCAGGGCTGACAGCAACTTGTCCAGATCGCCACGCGCCAGATTCGGCCGCGCGGCGTCGTGCACCAGCACCCAGTCGTCATCCGACGCGCCCTGGGCGTGCAGCAGCAATAGCGCATTGAGCACCGAGTCAGCGCGCTCGTCACCACCCGGGGCACGCTGGATACGCGGATCGCTGGCACAGCGCAGGCCGGGCCAATAAGGGTCGTGTTCGGCAATGCTGACCACCACGCCCTTGAGCATGGAATGGTCGAGGAAACAGTCGAGGCTATGCTCGAGAATGGTCTGACCGCCCAGTTGCAGATACTGCTTGGGACGGTCGGCAGCCATGCGGGCGCCAATGCCCGCGGCGGGAATCACGGCCCAGAAGGCCGGCAGTTTGTTTGTCATTTCTGTGGCAGCTGGTAGAGGGTTTCGCCCTCCTTGACCATCCCCAGTTCATGACGAGCCCGTTCTTCCACGGTCTCCATACCTTTCTTCAACTCCAGGACCTCGGCATCCAGCACGCGATTGCGTTCCAGCAGGCGTTCGTTTTCCGCATGCTGGTCGGCGATCTGCTGCTTGAGTTCGGTCACTTGCGCCAGGCTGCCATTACCTACCCAAAGGCGATATTGCAGGCCGCCGAGCAGCAGGAGCAGGACGAGGAACAACCAATAGGGACTGCGCATGAAGATATCCAGGGTAAAAAAGGCCGCCGCAGCGAGCTTCCGATAGCACGAAGCCTGGCCGAGGCCAGGCTTCGTCGACAGAAACCCGTGGAGGCAACCGAACGATCAGTACGAACGTTCAGCAGGCCCCGGCTGCTGCCTTTTTACCATCTCTTGCTCAGCCGCGAAACTCGGCACGGCCGCGATACACGGCTTTGGCGCCCAGTTGCTCTTCGATGCGCAGTAGTTGGTTGTACTTGCTGACGCGGTCGGAGCGGCACAGCGAGCCGGTCTTGATCTGGCCAGCGGCAGTGCCCACGGCCAGGTCGGCGATGGTCGAGTCCTCGGTTTCACCGGAACGGTGCGAAATCACCGCGGTGTAGCCAGCGGCCTTGGCCATCTGGATGGCTTCGAGGGTCTCGGTCAGCGAGCCGATCTGGTTGAACTTGATCAGGATCGAGTTGCCGATGCCCTTCTCGATGCCTTCCTTCAGGATCTTGGTGTTGGTCACGAACAGGTCGTCGCCGACCAGCTGGACTTTCTCGCCGATCTTGTCGGTGAGGATCTTCCAGCCAGCCCAGTCGGACTCGTCCAGGCCGTCTTCGATCGAGATGATCGGGAAGCGCTCGGTCAGGCCCTTCAGGTATTCGGCGAAGCCTTCGGCGTCGAACGACTTGCCTTCACCGGACAGGTTGTACTTGCCGTCTTCGTAGAACTCGGAAGCCGCGCAGTCCAGGGCCAGGGTCACGTCGGTGCCCAGCTTGTAGCCGGCTTTCTCGACAGCTTCGGCGATGGCGCCCAGGGCGTCTTCGTTGGAAGCCAGGTTCGGGGCGAAGCCACCTTCGTCACCGACGGCGGTATTCAGGCCACGGGCCTTCAGTACGGCCTTGAGGTGGTGGAAGATCTCGGTGCCCATGCGCAGGCCGTCGGAGAAGGTCTTGGCGCCAACTGGCTGGACCATGAACTCCTGGATGTCGACGTTGTTGTCGGCGTGCTCGCCGCCATTGATGATGTTCATCATCGGCACCGGCATGGAATACTGACCCGGCGTGCCGTTGAGGTTGGCGATGTGCGCGTACAGCGGCAGGTCCTGATCCTGGGCGGCGGCCTTGGCGGCAGCCAGGGACACGGCGAGGATGGCGTTGGCGCCCAGCTTGGCCTTGTTCTCGGTGCCGTCCAGCTCGATCATCGCGCGGTCCAGGGCTTTCTGGTCCGATGGGTCCTTGCCCAGCAGCAGGTCGCGGATCGGGCCGTTGATGTTGGCGACGGCCTTCAGCACGCCCTTGCCCAGGTAACGGCTCTTGTCGCCATCACGCAGCTCCAGCGCTTCGCGCGAGCCAGTGGAAGCACCCGACGGCGCGCAGGCGCTGCCGATGATGCCGTTGTCGAGCAGTACATCGGCTTCCACGGTGGGGTTGCCACGCGAATCGAGAACTTCACGACCTTTGATGTCGACGATCTTTGCCATTGTTGTAAGCACTCCAGAATTGACGAAAACAACGCAGCTTTTGGGAATTCTTGCCGTTCACCAGGCGACATGGCACGGGCAGGCCTGGCGAAGGGAGCCCCTGACCGAAAGGTCAGGGGTGGAACGGGCGGTACTTTACCCGAGAAATGAGCTTTACGCGGTTTCTACCGTCGGAAAACTTTTCACCAGGTCGTCCAGCTGCTTGAGCTGTGCCAGGAACGGCTCAAGCTTGTCCAGGCGCAGGGCGCACGGGCCATCGCACTTGGCGTTGTCCGGGTCCGGATGCGCTTCGAGGAACAGGCCGGCCAGGCCTTGGCTCATGCCAGCCTTGGCCAGGTCGGTTACCTGGGCGCGGCGGCCACCGGCGGAGTCGGCGCGACCGCCCGGGGTCTGCAACGAGTGGGTCACGTCGAAGAACACCGGGTACTCGAACTGCTTCATGATGCCGAAGCCGAGCATGTCCACAACGAGGTTGTTGTAGCCGAAGCTCGAGCCGCGCTCACAGAGGATGAGCTGGTCGTTGCCGGCCTCGACGCACTTGGCGAGGATGTGCTTCATCTCGTGGGGCGCCAGGAACTGCGCCTTCTTGATGTTGATCACCGCACCGGTCTTGGCCATCGCCACGACCAGGTCGGTCTGGCGCGACAGGAAGGCCGGCAGCTGGATGATGTCGCACACCTTGGCCACCGGTTCGCACTGGTAGGGTTCGTGCACGTCGGTGATCACCGGCACGTTGAAGGTCTGCTTGATCTCCTCGAAGATCTTCAGGCCCTCTTCCATGCCCGGGCCGCGGTACGAGTTGACCGACGAACGATTGGCCTTGTCGAAGCTGGCCTTGAACACATACGGGATACCGAGCTTCTCGGTAACCCGCACGTACTCCTCGCAGACCTTCAGGGCCAGGTCACGGGACTCCAGGACGTTCATGCCGCCGAAAAGGACGAACGGCTTGTCGTTGGCGATCTCGATGTTACCGACGCGAATGATCTTCTGAGTCATGGATCAGGCCTTGTTCTTCTGTGCCAGGGCAGCCTTGACGAAACCGCTGAACAGCGGATGACCGTCACGTGGCGTCGAGGTGAACTCCGGGTGGAACTGGCAGGCGACGAACCATGGGTGATCCTTGGACTCGACCACTTCAACCAGCGCGCCGTCTTCGGAGCGACCGGACACCTGCAGGCCAGCTTCGACCAGCTGCGGCAGCAGGTTGTTGTTGACTTCGTAGCGGTGGCGGTGACGCTCCGTGATGATGTCCTTGCCGTAGCAGTCGTGCACCTTGGAACCGGCAGCCAGTTGGCAGTCCTGAGCGCCCAGGCGCATGGTGCCGCCCAGGTCGGACGCTTCGGTACGGGTCTCGACCGCGCCGGTGGCATCGGCCCACTCGGTGATCAGACCAACGACCGGGTGGCCGCTGTTGCGGTCGAACTCGGTGGAGTTGGCGTCTTTCCAGCCCATCACGTTACGGGCGAATTCGATCACGGCAACCTGCATGCCGAGGCAGATGCCCAGGTACGGGACCTTGTTCTCACGGGCGTACTGCACCGCGGTGATCTTGCCTTCAACACCGCGCAGGCCGAAACCGCCCGGGACCAGGATGGCATCGGCGCCTTCGAGCAGGCTGGTGCCCTGGTTCTCGATGTCTTCGGAGTCGATGTAGCGCAGGTTGACCTTGGTGCGGTTGGTGATGCCGGCGTGGCTCATCGCTTCGATCAGCGACTTGTACGCGTCCAGCAGCTCCATGTACTTGCCGACCATGGCGATGGTCACTTCCTGCTCAGGGTTGAGCTTGGCGTCGACGACCTTGTCCCACTCGGACAGGTCGGCGCTGTTGCACTGCAGGCCGAAGCGCTCGACGACGAAGTCGTCCAGGCCCTGGGCATGCAGCACGCCTGGGATCTTGTAGATGGTGTCGACGTCTTCCAGCGAAATCACCGCACGCTCTTCGACGTTGGTGAACAGCGCAATCTTGCGGCGCGACGAGGCGTCGACCGGGTGGTCGGAGCGGCAGATCAGCACGTCAGGCTGCAGACCGATGGAGCGCAGTTCCTTGACCGAGTGCTGGGTCGGCTTGGTCTTGGTCTCGCCGGCGGTGGCGATGTACGGGACCAGGGTCAGGTGCATCAGCATGGCGCGCTTGGAGCCCACTTCGACGCGCAGCTGGCGGATGGCCTCGAGGAACGGCTGCGACTCGATGTCGCCCACGGTGCCGCCGATCTCGACCAGCGCGACGTCGGCATCGCCGGCACCCTTGATGATGCGGCGCTTGATTTCGTCGGTGATGTGCGGGATGACCTGGATGGTCGCGCCCAGATAATCACCACGGCGCTCCTTGCGCAGCACGTGCTCGTAGATACGGCCGGTGGTGAAGTTGTTGTTCTGGGTCATCGTGGTGCGGATGAACCGCTCGTAGTGGCCCAGGTCGAGGTCGGTCTCGGCGCCGTCGTGGGTGACGAACACTTCACCGTGCTGGAACGGGCTCATGGTGCCCGGGTCGACGTTGATGTACGGGTCCAGCTTGAGCATGGTGACTTTAAGCCCCCGCGCTTCCAGGATGGCCGCCAGGGAAGCCGAGGCAATGCCTTTCCCCAATGAAGAAACAACACCGCCCGTGACGAATATGTAGCGCGTCATGAAAAACCCTAGAAGTCTGCGTTAAGGCGGCCAGCGCCGCCGGAGAAAGCGAAGGAAGGCCGAAGCCCCCGATCACCTGCGTCAATCACAGTGCATCTCGAAAAACTGCCGCGTCTGTACAGACCAGGGGTGTCCCCGGCATGGAGCTCGCTCGTCATTTTAAGAAATCAGCCCAGCAAAAAACTGCTTGGTAATCGGCAACTGCTGTGTTTTCGCGGAACCCACAGAAGTTGTATCAAGAAGGGAGGGTAGTCTACCGGAATGTACCCTTCAGCTCAAACCTTGCACGTTCGTCGGCGGTTGCCAGTGCAGTTGACATTCGGCCTGAGCGAGTCCGGGCAGATTGGCCACCGCCAGCAATTGCTCGCCCCGGTACAGCAGTGGCAGGCGCGAGCGCACGAAGTGCGGGACCTGCAGCTCGTTGAGAAGACGCTTGAGGTCACGCCGGCCACGGCCACTGACCTCCAGCATTTCGCCGCCTTGACGGTAGGCGATGCGCAGGCCTGTGTTGTCCATGCAGCCTTCCAGCCACACCTGGCCGTTGCCCGGCAGCGCCAGGGGCGTGGACGGGTTCGGCCACGCCCATTCACCCGTCGGAGCTTGGAGCCATTGCCCGTCCAGCCACCAGATGCGCCCGTGGCTGCGCTGCAACTGACCGTCGGTCAGGCGCCAGATCGGGCAGGCATCGCCTGCCGCGCCACGCAGGTCATCCCAACCGGCCCAGTGGCGACTGTCAGGCAGGCGGGTGCGGCGACCGAGCCAGCATTGCAGGGCATTGCGCTGGCGCGCCGGTGACAGCGCCTCGAGTACGGCGAGGTCGAGGGAGGCAAGACCGAGCCAGGGCAGCGGCGCATTGTCGCACGCCGGAGCCAGGTCAGTGGCGGCCAGCTCGTCAAGCAGGCCGAGGGCCTCGCCCAGGTGCTCGGCGCTGCGCGCCAGGTTGCCCTCAGCCTGGGGCCAGCGACCGCGCAGCAGCGGGAAGACCTCTGCGCGCAGGAAGTTGCGGGCGAAGGTGGTGTCGGTATTTGAGGGATCGTCAACCCACACCAACCCCCTGCTCTGGGCATAAGCGTGCAAGCGCTCACGCGAAACCTTCAGCAGCGGGCGCACGAGCCTGCCCTGCCCCAACGAGCGCGCCTCGGGCATGGCCGACAGACCACGCAAGCCGGCGCCGCGCAGCAGACGAAACAGCAAGGTTTCGGCCTGATCGTCACGGTGCTGGCCGGTGAACAGCACAGCGCCTGGGGCAAGCTGCTTTTCGAACGCGGTGTAACGGGCATCGCGGGCAGCCTGCTCAAGACTGGCGCCCGGGGCTACCTGAACGTGAACAACGTCGAGCTCGACGCCCAGGGCATCACAGACGGTCTTGCAGTGAGCGGGCCATGCATCAGCGGCGGCTTGCAGACCATGATGCACATGGACGGCACGCAAGGGGGGCGCGGGATGATTGCGGGCGTAATCGGCCAGCAGGTGCAGGAGGACGGTGGAGTCGAGGCCGCCGGAGAAGGCGACGTACCAGGCGGTGGCATCGAGCCAACGGGCAAACTGGCGAGTGAGGTTGATCACCTGGACCTCACCGTGATGGAGATCGCGGGGGGCGTTTCACACCCCTTTCGCCGGCAAGCCGGCTCCCACAGAAGTATGCATTCCCCTGTGGGAGCCGGCTTGCCGGCGAAAGGGCCGCAAAGCGACCCCTGGAATCCATCAGAGACCGTAGCTCATCAGGCGGTCGTAACGGCGCTTGAGCAGCGCGTCGTTGTCGAGCTTGCCGAGCATGTCCAGCTGTTCGATCAGGTCGGCGCGGATGCTCGCGGACATCTTGGCCGGATCACGGTGGGCGCCGCCCAGCGGCTCCTGGATGACCTTGTCGACGATATTCAGGCTCTTCAGGCGCTCGGCGGTGATGCCCATGGCCTCGGCGGCGTCGGCGGCCTTGTCGGCGGTCTTCCACAGGATAGAGGCGCAGCCTTCCGGCGAGATCACCGAGTAGGTGGAGTACTGCAACATGTTCAGCTGGTCGCACACGCCGATGGCCAGTGCGCCGCCGGAACCACCCTCACCAATCACGGTGGCGATGATCGGCGTCTTCAGACGCGCCATGACGCGCAGGTTCCAGGCAATGGCCTCGCTCTGGTTGCGCTCTTCTGCGTCGATGCCCGGATAGGCACCCGGGGTGTCGATGAAGGTCAGGATCGGCATCTTGAAACGCTCGGCCATTTCCATCAGGCGACAGGCCTTGCGATAGCCTTCGGGACGCGGCATGCCGAAGTTGCGGCGCACCTTCTCACGCACCTCGCGGCCCTTCTGGTGGCCGATGACCATGACCGGCTTGTCGTCCAGGCGCGCGGTGCCACCGACGATGGCGGCGTCGTCGGAGAAGTGACGGTCGCCGTGCAGCTCTTCGAACTCGGTGAAGAGGTGGTCGATATAGTCGAGGGTGTAGGGGCGGCGCGGGTGACGGGCCAGACGGGCGATCTGCCAGCTGGTCAGGTTGCCGAAGATGCTCTCGGTCAGGGTGCTGCTCTTGTCCTGCAGACGGGCAATTTCATCGCTGATGTTCAGCGAGTTGTCGTTACCCACCAGGCGCAGCTCTTCGATCTTGGCTTGCAGGTCGGCAATCGGCTGTTCGAAATCGAGGAAATTCGGGTTCATAGGCTTCCGTCTTGGGTCTACGGCCAGGCGGCCGGCCGGTTGATCCGTTTGGCGCCCTACCTTAAGGGATCAGGCGCATATAGGTCGAGATTAAAATTCGTCGTTTCAACGGTATTGCAGGAAGACGTTCTCACGTCCGAACTGGTCACGCAGTGCCTGAATCAGGCCGTCGGCCGGGTCGATGGACCACTGGTCGCCGAATTGCAGCATGGCCTTGGCGTCGCTGCCGGTGTACTCCAGGGTGATCGGGCAGCCACCACGGTGGCGGGTGATCAGCTCGCCCAGCCAGTTCAGGCGGTCCCCCTTGAGCGCGTCGTGGGCGACCTTCAGGCGCAGGCTTTCGGCCAGCTTGGTACGGGCATCCTCCATGGTCATCACCGTCTTGACCCGCAGGCGCAGGCCACCGGAGAAATCGTCGTTACTGACCTCCCCCTCCACCACCACCATGGCGTCGGTCTGCAGCAAGGCCTGGGCGCCCATGAAGGCATCGGCGAACAACGAGGCCTCGATGCGCCCGGAACGGTCGTCGAGGGTGACGAAGCCCATCTTGTCGCCCTTCTTGTTCTTCATCACGCGCAGGGCAATGATCATCCCGGCGATGGTCTGGGTATCCCGCGCGGGCTTCAAGTCGACAATACGCTGGCGGGCGAAACGGCGGATCTCGGTCTCGTACTCATCAATCGGATGCCCGGTGAGGTATAGGCCGAGCGTGTCCTTTTCGCCTTTCAGGCGCTCTTTGAGCGTCAACTCCCTCACCTTGCGGTGGTTGGCGTAGACGTCGACATCCGCCTCGTCGAACATGCCGCCGAACAGGTCGACATGGCCACTGTCGGCGGTATGGGCCGCCTGTTCGGCAGCCTTGACGGCCTCACCCAGCGCCGAGAGCAGGGTCGCGCGGTTGATGTCGATGTTGGCCTGGTAGGCCTTGATCTCGTCATGGAAGTGCGGGCCGAGACGATCCAGCGCGCCACTGCGGATCAACGCATCGAGGGTACGTTTGTTGACGCGCTTGAGGTCGATGCGCTCGCAGAAATCAAATAGGTCCTTGAACGGGCCGCCCTGGGCACGCGCCTCGACGATCGCCTCCACCGGCCCCTCGCCCACCCCCTTGATCGCCCCCAGGCCATAGACGATGCGGCCATCGTTGTTGACGGTGAACTTGAAGTCGGAGAAGTTCACGTCCGGCGCGTCGAGGCGCAGCTTCATGCTGCGTACTTCCTCGACCAGCACCACTACCTTGTCGGTGTTGTGCATATCCGCCGACAGGACCGCGGCCATGAACGGCGCCGGGTAGTGGGTCTTCAACCACGCTGTCTGGTAAGAGACCAGGCCATAGGCCGCAGAGTGAGATTTGTTGAACCCGTAACCGGCGAATTTCTCTACCAGATCGAAGATGTTACCGGCCAGATCCGCATCAATGTTGTTGGCCACGCAGCCTTCGATGAAACCGCCACGCTGCTTGGCCATTTCCTCGGGCTTTTTCTTACCCATGGCCCGGCGCAGCATGTCGGCGCCGCCGAGGGTATAGCCGGCCATCACCTGGGCGATCTGCATCACCTGTTCCTGGTACAGGATGATGCCGTAGGTCGGCGCAAGAACGGGCTTGAGGCCTTCGTACTGGTAGTCCGCATGCGGGTAGGCCAACTCGGCGCGGCCGTGTTTGCGGTTGATGAAGTCGTCCACCATGCCCGACTGCAGCGGACCGGGGCGGAACAGCGCCACCAGTGCGATAAGGTCTTCCAGGCAGTCAGGCTTGAGCTTCTTGATCAGCTCTTTCATGCCGCGCGACTCGAGCTGGAACACTGCGGTGGTTTCAGCCTTCTGCAGCAACTCGTAGGTCTTGCGGTCGTCCAGCGGAATGAAGTCGATGTTGACGTCGGGCAGGTTCTTCTTGGCCTGCTCGCGGTTGATGATTTCCATCGCCCACTTGATGATCGTCAGCGTACGCAGGCCGAGGAAGTCGAACTTCACCAGGCCCGCGGCCTCGACGTCGTCCTTGTCGAACTGGGTCACCAGGCCGCCGCCTTCTTCATCACAGGCGATCGGCGAAAAGTCGGTAAGCTTGGTCGGGGCGATCACCACGCCACCGGCGTGCTTGCCGGTACCGCGGGTGACACCTTCGAGCTTGAGGGCCATGTCCCAGATTTCGCGGGCATCCTCGTCGCCCTTGAGGAAGTCGCGCAGGATCTCTTCCTGCTCGTAGGCCTTCTCCAGGGTCATGCCCACTTCGAACGGGATCATCTTCGACAGGCGGTCGGCCAGGCCGTAGGACTTGCCCTGCACCCGCGCCACGTCACGCACCACCGCCTTGGCGGCCATGGTGCCGAAGGTGATGATCTGGCTCACCGCGTTGCGCCCGTAGGCCTCGGCCACGTAGTCGATCACCCGGTCGCGGCCATCCATGCAGAAGTCGACGTCGAAGTCGGGCATGGAAATACGTTCAGGGTTGAGGAAGCGCTCGAACAGCAGGTCGTAGGCCAACGGGTCGAGGTCGGTGATCTTCAGCACGTAGGCCACCAGCGAGCCGGCACCCGACCCCCGGCCCGGGCCGACCGGCACGTCGTTGTTCTTCGCCCACTTGATGAAGTCCATAACGATCAGGAAGTAACCGGGGAAGCCCATCTGGATAATGATATCCAGCTCGAACTTCAGGCGGTCCAGGTAGACCTGGCGCTTCTCTTCGTAGTTGGGCGTGGTCTCCTTCGGCCAGAGCACCGCCAGGCGCTCTTCCAGGCCTTCGTGGGAGACATGCCGCAGGTAGTCGTCGATGCCCATGCCGTTGGGCGTCGGGAAGTCGGGGAGGAAGTACTTGCCCAGCTGCACGGTGATGTTGCAGCGCTTGGCGATCTCAACGGTGTTGGCAATGGCATCCGGCAGGTCACTGAACAGCTCGGCCATCTCTTCGGCGGACTTTAGGTACTGCTGGTCGCTGTAGCCACGCGGGCGGCGCGGGTCGTCCAGGGTCCAACCCTCGCCGATGCACACGCGGGTCTCGTGGGCGTCGAAGTCCGACTGCTTGACGAAACGCACGTCGTTGGTCGCCACCAGTGGCGCGCCGAGCTTGTCGGCCAAGGCCACGGCAGCGTGCACGTATTCCTCGTCACCAGCGCGGTTGGTACGCTGCACCTCGACGTAGAAGCGCTCGGGGAACATGCTCATCCAGTCAGCGAGCAGTACCTGGGCTTCGTCCTGACGATTGGCCATCAGCGCCATGCCGATGTCGCCTTCCTTGCCCGCGGACAGGGCAATCAGCCCCTCGCTGGCCGGGGCGATCCAGTCGCGCTGGATGATCACCAGCCCATTGCGCTGGCCATCGGTCCAACCGCGCGAGATCAGCTCGGTGAGATTGCGGTAACCCTTGGGGTTCATGGCCAGGAAACAGATGCGCGACAGTGGCGCCTCCGGGTCAACCCCTGCCAGCCACAGGTCGGCGCCGCAGATCGGCTTGATGCCGGCGCCCATGGCGGTCTTGTAGAACTTCACCAGCGAGCACATGTTGCTCTGGTCGGTGATCGCCACCGCCGGCATGTTCATCCCGGCCAGGGCCTTGGCCAGCGGCTTGATCCGCACCAGGCCGTCGACCAGGGAGAATTCGGAGTGCACGCGAAGGTGAACGAAGGAGACCGACATGGAGGATCCTGTAGCAGTGCTGAACGACAAGGGCGGGATTGTAGCGTATTGCTCTGCGCTTGCCTCGCCTGCAGGTCAGCGGTTGATTGCAGAATGCATCGCGGGGCAAGCCCGCTCCCACGCCAAGCCTGCAATGGAATCGGCTGCGTGGGAGCGGGCTTGCCCCGCGATGCATGGCGATAATCAGATCAGAAAGGTGGAAACGCCCTCACGAGCTTCCCAGGCAGCTCGAACAGGAGCGAACGAACGCCGATGAATGGGCGTCGGCCCTAGACGGGCCAGGGCCTCAAGGTGCACTGGGGTCGGATACCCCTTGTGCCCGCCGATCCCATAACCCGGGTAGATCAGCTCGAACGCGCTCATCTCGCGGTCACGGGTGACCTTGGCCAGAATCGAGGCGGCGGCGATTGCCGGCACCTGCGAATCACCCTTGACCACCGGAGCCGCCGGTACCGAAAGCTTCGGACAGCGGTTGCCATCGATCAGCGCCAGTTTCGGCGTGACGTGCAGCCCTTCGACCGCACGCTGCATGGCCAGCATGGTCGCATGGAGGATGTTCAGTCGGTCGATTTCCTCGACCTCGGCGCGAGCGATGCAGAAACTCAGCGCCTTTTCGCAGATCTCGTCGAACAGCGCATCGCGCTTGGCCTCGGTGAGTTTCTTCGAGTCGTTCAGCCCGAGGATCGGCCGGCGCGGGTCGAGAATAACCGCTGCGGTTACCACCGCGCCGCACAGCGGACCCCGCCCCACTTCGTCTACACCTGCCACCAGTTCCTCGACCAGGTTGAAATCCAGTCCAATCTGCATGTCAGCGGTCCTTCAACAGGGCAAGCACCGCGTCGGCCGCCTGGTTGGAGGCGTCGCGGCGCAGGGTGCGGTGAATCTGGTCGAAGCTGTCGGTCTGCTGCGCGCCATCCTTGACCAGCGGTGCCAGGGTTTGCGCCAAGGCCTCGCTGGTGGCGGCGTCCTGCAGCAGCTCGGGTACCAACAGCCGCTGGGCAAGCAAGTTGGGCAGCGACACGTAGGGGCTCTTGACCATGCGTTTGAGGATCCAGTACGTCAACGGTGCCAGGCGATAGGCCACCACCATCGGCCGCTTGTACAGCATCGCTTCCAGGGTGGCGGTACCCGAGGCGATCAGCACCGCGTCGCACGCCGCCAGCGCCTTGTGCGACTGGCCGTCGAGCAGGGTCAGCGGCAGCTCGCGCCCTTCGAGCATCTGCTCGACCTGGGCGCGGCGCGCGGCATTGGCGCACGGCAGCACGAAACGTGCGCCAGGCACCAGCTCGCGCAGGCGCTGGGCCGCATCAAGGAACAAGGCGCCCAGGCGCCCCACTTCGCCGCCGCGGCTGCCGGGCATCAGGGCGATCACCGGGCCATCACCCAGGCCCAGCTCGGCACGCGCCGCGCCACGGTCAGCTTCGAGGGGAATGGTGTCCGCCAACGGGTGGCCGACGAAGCGCACCGGCACACCCTGCTCTTCATAGAAGCGCGCCTCGAACGGCAGCAGGGTGAGCATCAGGTCGCACCCCTCGCGAATCTTCAGCACACGCTTCTGCCGCCAGGCCCAGACCGACGGGCTGACGTAGTGCACCGTCTTGATCCCGGCCTGGCGCAGCTTGAGTTCGATATTCAGGGTGAAATCAGGTGCATCGATACCGATGAACACGTCAGGCTTTTCACCGATCAGTGTCTCGATCAACAGCTTGCGCCGCTTGAGCAGCTCGCGCAGACGCCCAAGCACCTCGACCAGGCCCATGACGGCCAGGCGTTCCATCGGGAAGTAGGAGGTCATGCCTTCGGCCTCCATCAATGGCCCGCCGACGCCGATGAATCGCACATCGGGGTGGCGCGCCTTGATGGCACGCATCAAGCCGGAACCGAGGATGTCGCCGCTGGCCTCGCCCGCGACCAGCGCCACGCAAAGTTGGGCCATGTCAGCGCGTGATGCCGCGGGCGGAGTTGGCGATCGATTGACGGAACAGGTCGACTTCCGGGAACTGGCTCACCAGCTCGTCCAGCTCCTTGAGCGCCTCTTCGACGGTCAGGCCCTGGCGATAGACAACCTTGTAGGCGCGGCGCAGTGCATGCAGCACCTCGTCGCTGAAACCACGACGGCGCAGGCCTTCGAAGTTCATGCTGCGCGCCTCGGCCGGGCTGCCGAACACCGTCACGTAAGCCGGCACGTCCTTGCCGATCGCGGTACCCATGCCGGAAAAGGCATGCGCGCCGATATGGCAGTACTGGTGCACCAATGTGTAGCCCGACAGGATCGCCCAGTCGCCCACGTGCACGTGCCCGGCCAACGCGGTGTTGTTGACCAGGATGCAGTGGTTGCCGATGACGCTGTCATGGCCGATGTGGGCATAGGCCATGATCAGGTTGTGATCGCCCAGCGTCGTTTCCGAACGGTCCTGCACGGTGCCGCGATGGATGGTGACACCCTCGCGGATCACATTGTGGTCACCGATCACCAGGCGCGTCGGCTCACCCTTGTACTTCAGGTCAGGGGTGTCTTCACCGATCGAGGAGAACTGGTAGATGCGGTTGTGCTTGCCAATACGAGTCGGCCCTTTAAGCACGACGTGCGGGCCAATGACGGTGCCCTCCCCGATTTCCACATCGGGGCCTACGATCGACCAGGGGCCAACCTCGACGCCCTCGGCCAGCTTGGCCGAGGGATCGATGATCGCCCGTGGATCAATCGAACTCATAGGGAGCGTTCCGCACAGGTGATCTCGGCCGAGCAGACTGGCTTGCCGTCCACCAGGGCACGGCATTCGAACTTCCAGATCATGCTCTTGCGGCTGAGGAACTTCGCTTCCAGGACCAGTTGGTCGCCCGGCAGTACCGGTTGGCGGAAACGCAGCTTGTCGGAGCCGACAAAGTAGTAAAGCGTGCCGTCAGCCGGCTTGGCGTCGAGCATCTTGAATCCGAGAATCCCGGCCGCCTGGGCCATCGCCTCGATGATCAGCACGCCCGGCATGATCGGATGCGCCGGGAAGTGGCCATTGAAGAACGGCTCGTTGATGCTGACATTCTTGTAGGCACGAATGCTTTGGGCCTCGAAGTCCAGCTCCGTCACCCGGTCCACCAGCAGGAACGGGTAACGGTGAGGCAGGTATTCGCGAATCTCGTTGATGTCCATCATTTCGGGGGGAAGCCTGTATAAGAATAGGGAGCGCAGGTGCTGACCACACGCTCCTTTTGCAGATCCAAAGAGGAGCCAGCTAGCGACTGTAACGCTCACTCAGTAAATGGTATCAGCCTTCTGATGTCGGCTGGCCACCTGAGGTCACGGTGTCGACACGCTTTTCCAGCTGCTGGAGACGCTTGGACATCTCATCCAGCTGGCGAATGCGAGCGGCGCTCTTGCGCCATTCGGCCAAAGGTTGCATGGCAGTTCCGGAAGAGTAGCCACCCGGTTCGGTAATCGAACGGGTCACCATGGTCATGCCGGAGACGAAAACATTGTCGCAGACGTCGATGTGACCGACCATCCCGACACCACCGGCAATCATGCAGTGCTTGCCGATACGGGTGCTGCCCGAGATACCGACGCAGGCCGCCATCGCCGTGTGGTCACCGACCTGCACGTTATGGGCGATCTGGATCTGGTTGTCGAGCTTGACGCCATCACCGATGCGCGTGTCCGACAGGGCGCCGCGGTCCACCGCAGTGTTCACGCCAATCTCGACATCGTCGCCCAGGGTGACGCCGCCGATCTGCGCGATCTTGCGCCAGATGCCTTTCTCGTTGGCAAAGCCAAAGCCCTCGCCACCGATCACCGCGCCGGACTGGATGACCACGCGCTTGCCAATGGTCACGTCGTGATACAGCGTGACACGGGGTGCCAACCAGCCACCCTCGCCGATGATGCAACGGGCACCGATGAAACAGTGCGCGCCGACCGTCACGTTGGCGTCGATTCGCGCGCCGCTTTCGACCACCGCGAACGGACCGATGCTGGCGCTGGCATCCACCTGGGCATCCTCGGCAACCACGGCGCTGGGATGGATTCCCGCCACAGCCTTGGGCTTCGGATCGAACAGGTGCGAGATGCGCGCGTACGCCAAATACGGGTCGGCCACGATCAAGGCATTGCCGGCAAAACCTTCGGCGTCCTCGGCCTTGAGCAATACCGCGCTGGCCGTGGAATCGTCCAGAAACTTGCGGTACTGCTTGTTGGCGAGGAAACTCAGCTGCCCGGAAACGGCCTCCTGCAAGGTGGCCAACCCGGTGATTTCCAGCGCCTCGGGGCCTTTGAGCTCGGCGCCGAGGGCTTCGGCCAGCTGGCCGAGTGTCATGGTTACGGTCATATCAACGGGCTTGGTTCATGCGCTCGATGACCTGGCGGGTGATGTCGTACTGCGGCTTGACATCGATGACCGCGCCACGCTCGAGCACCAGGTCGAAGCCGCCCTTCTTGATCACTTCCTCGACAGCGCCATCAAGCTTGGGCTTGAGCTGCTTGAGCATGTCGCGATCCGCCACGGCCTTGGCTTCGTTGAGTTCCTTGGACTGGAACTGGAAGTCGCGGGCCTTTTGCTTGAACTCGAGTTCGAGACGCTCGCGCTCTGGCTGAGGCATCTTGTCGCCGCCCTTGATCAGGCGATCCTGGATGCCCTTGGCGCTGCTTTCCAGGCCCTTGAGCTTGGTCAGTTGCGGGCCGAACTTCTTCTCGGCGTCAACGGCGTATTTCTTGGCCGCGTCGGATTCCAGCAGGGCCATCTGATAGTTCAGCACGGCAACCTTCATTTCGGCGAAAGCCGGGGTGGCGACCAGCGCCGCGGCCACAAGGGCCAGTTGAGTCAACTTACGCACGATGCACTCCTGGATAATCCGTTGTCGTTATGCAAGGGCCGACCTCAGAAGGTCTGGCCCAGAGAGAATTGGAACACTTGCGTGTCGGCGTCGTCCGGCTTCTTGATCGGCATCGCCAGGCTGAAGCTCAGCGGGCCCAGCGCGGTGATCCAGGTTACGCCCAGACCGACGGAACTGGCCATGTCCGAGAAACCGACCTTGGTGCAGTCCGGCTTGGAACCGCAGTTGGTGTCGAACACGTTACCCACGTCCCAGAACACGGAGGTGCGCAGCGAACGCTGGTCCTTGACGAACGGCAGCGGGAACAGCAGCTCCACACCGCCCTGGACGAGGACGTTGCCACCGAACGGCAGCGGATCCTGGTCCGGGTCGGCGATGGTGCCCGGGTTCTTGCCGCTACTAGGCGTGCTGCGTGGGCCCAGGGTGCTGTCCTTGAAGCCGCGCACGGAGTTGAAACCGCCCGCGTAGTAGTTCTCGTAGAACGGCAGCCCCGAAGTGCCGCCAAAACCGTCACCGTAGCCCAGCTCGGTGTGCAGGCGCAGGGTGTAGTCGTTGTTGATCGGCTTGAACAGCTGGCCACGGTAGTCGAGCTTGTAGAACGACAGGTCGCTGCCCGGCACGGTGGTCTCGAGGGTCAGGCTCTGCGAGTGACCACGGGTGGCCAGCACGCCCTTGTTAAGGGTCGACTCGGACCAGCCGATCGACGCCTTGAAGTTGAGGAAGTTGTCGCCTTCGTCCTGGATGAACTTGAAGATCTCATCGACGGTGTAGCGGCCGGTCTTCAGCTTGTCCTGCTGCACGGTCAGGCCGTAGGTCAGGCGCGAAGTCTCGCTGATGGGGTAGCCGAGGCTGACGCCGGCACCCAGGCTGTCCACCGCATAGCTGGCCACGTCGACGTCGAGGTCGTCGTAGTCGGTGCTGCGGTAGAAGGCGTTGTAACCCAGGCTCACACCGTCGGGGGTGAAGTAGGGATCAACGTAGCCGAAGTTGTAGCGGGTCTGGTATTCGGAACGGGTCAGGCCGATGGAGACCTTGTTACCGGTACCCAGGAAGTTGTTCTGGCTGATCGAGCCACCCAGGATCAGGCCCGCGCTCTGGGCGAAACCGACGCTGGCGGTGATCGAGCCGGAGGCTTGCTCTTCGACGCTGTAGTTGACGTCGACCTGGTCGTCGGTGCCCGGCACCGGCGGCGTCTCGACGTTGACTTCCTTGAAGAAGCCCAGGCGCTCGAGGCGGGTCTTGGATTGGTCGATGAGGTAGGTCGAAGCCCAGCCGCCTTCCATCTGGCGCATTTCGCGGCGCAGCACTTCGTCTTCGGTCTTGGTGTTGCCGCGGTAGTTGATGCGGTTGACGTAGGCACGCTTGCCCGGATCGACGACGAACATGATGTCGACGGTGTGATCCTGGTCGTTCGGCTGTGGCACGCCGTTGACGTTGGCGAAGGTATAGCCTTCGTTACCCAGGCGACGGGTGATCAGGTCAGAGGTGGTGGTCATCACCTTGCGCGAGAACACCTGGCCCGGCTGCACCAGCAGCAGCGACTTGACCTGGTCTTCCGGCACTTTCAGGTCACCGGACAACTTCACGTCGCGGACGGTGTACTTCTCGCCCTCGTTGATGTTGACGGTGATGTAGACGTGCTTCTTGTCCGGGGTGATCGACACCTGGGTGGACGCGATGTCCATGTTGATGTAGCCGCGGTCCAGGTAGTAGGAACGCAGGCGCTCCAGGTCACCGGACAGTTTTTCGCGGGCGTACTTGTCGTCGTTCTTGAAGAACGACAGCCAGTTGGTGGTCTTGAGCTCGAACAGCTGGCCTAGGGTCTCGTCGTCGAAGACCGTATTGCCCACCACGTTGATGTGCTGGATCGCGGCCACGGTGCCTTCGTTGATCTTGATCTTCAGGCCGACGCGGTTGCGCGGCTGCGGCACGACTTCGGCGTCGACTTCGGCGGAGTAGCGGCCCTGGGCCACGTACTGGCGCTGCAGCTCGTTACGCACGCCTTCGAGCGTCGCGCGCTGGAAGATCTCGCCTTCGGCCAGGCCCGACTGCTTCAGCCCCTTCATCAGGTCTTCGGTGCTGATCGCCTTGTTGCCTTCGATCTCGATGCTCGACACCGAAGGGCGCTCGACCACGTTGATGATCAGGACATTGCCGTCGCGGTTCAGCTGGATGTCCTGGAAGAAGCCGGTCTTGAACAGCGAGCGGGTGGACTCGACCAGACGGCGGTCGTCGACCTGGTCACCGACGTTCAGCGGCAACGCGCCGAACACGCTGCCGGCGGAAACCCGCTGCAGGCCGTTGACACGAATATCGGAGATGGTGAAGGACTCGGCGTGAACTTCAGCGATCATCAGTGCGGAGAGCACCGCAGTTAGCAGCAGACGTTTCATGAAGTCCTTTTATTCCAACTGGCAATAAACAACCCGCCGCGAGAAAGCGGCAGGTTTCGCGATTGAGCGAAGCTTTTATAGTCGACCCAGATCGTTGATCAGGGCGAGCAACATCACCCCGACGACCAAACTGATACCGATCTGGACCCCCCAACCTTGCACCCGATCCGAGAGCGGACGACCGCGCGCCCACTCGATCAGGTAGAACAGCAAATGCCCCCCATCCAGTACCGGGATGGGCAGCAGGTTCAGAACCCCCAGGCTTATGCTCAGGTAGGCCAGGAAATTCAGGAAATCCCCAACGCCCGACTGGGCTGAAGCGCCCGCCACTTTAGCAATGGTTATCGGTCCGCTCAAGTTTTTTACCGAGAGCTCTCCGAACAGCATTTTCTTCAGCGATTCGAGGGTCAGGACACTCATGTTCCAAGTGCGGGACAAGCCCTCGCCCACCGCCTCCAGCGGCCCGTAACTGACCTCGCGAAGCATCTTCGCCGGCCATTCGCTCGCCTTGACCCCGGCGCCCAGATATCCAGCAGACGCCTGGCCTTCGCCCTTGCGTGCCAGGGTGACCGGTACCTCAAGGGCTGCGCCGTCGCGCTCGATGCGCAGGTTCACCGTGCGCTCGGGGCGGGCGCGGACCGCGTCGACCACCTGCTGCCAGTCGCCCAGCGCCATACCGTCGATCGCCAGCAGCTTGTCACCGGTCTTGAGCCCGGCGGCGGCGGCCGGGCCTTTCGGATCGATCTCCGCCAGCACCGGAACCATCGCCGGTCGCCAGGGACGCAGGCCCAGGGACTGGATCGGATCAGGCTCATCGGCGCCCTTGAGCCAATTGTTCAGGGTAATGTCGAGCTGGCGTTCGGCCGTTGCCCCTTCATCGAGCACACCTACTCGCAGCGTGCCGCTCTCCCCGAGGCGACGCACCAGCTGCAGATTGACCGCCGACCAGCCGTTGGTCGGCTTGCCATCAATGGAAACAATTTCCTGACCGACGCCGAGGCCAGCGCTGGCCGCCAGGCTGCCGGCCTCGACCGCACCAATGACCGGGCGCACCTGCTGCGAGCCGAGCATGGCCAGCACCCAGAAGAACAGGATCGCGAGGAGGAAGTTGGCGACCGGACCGGCCGCCACGATAGCGATGCGCTGGCGCACCGATTTACGGTTGAACGATTGTTCGACCAGCGCCGGCGGCACCTCGCCCTCGCGCTCGTCGAGCATCTTGACGTAGCCGCCCAGGGGAATCGCGGCAACGACGAACTCGGTGCCCTGGCGATCGTGCCAGCGCAGCAACGGCGTACCGAAGCCCACCGAGAAGCGCAGGACCTTGACCCCGCAGCGCCGCGCCACCCAGAAGTGGCCGAACTCGTGGAAGGTGACCAGCACGCCGAGCGCAATCAGCGTGCCGACAATCATGTAGAGCGCAGTCATGTCCTATCTCCGGATGACATTCGGCGGAGCCGGCCGCAGGCTTCAGCGGCCGTGGCGTCGCAACCATTCCCGGGACAGCTCCCGGGCACGCTGGTCGGCGGCGAATACCGCGTCGAGCGTGGGCAATGCCACCACAGGCTCCTGGTCGAGCACTTGTTCGATCATACCCGCGATCTCCGGGAAGCGGATACGCCGCTGGAGAAACGCTTCGACAGCCACTTCGTTGGCGGCATTGAGCACCGCCGGCGCACTGTTGCCCGCCTCGGCAGCCTGACGCGCCAGGCGCAGGCATGGGAAGCGCTGTTCGTCGGGGGCCTGGAAATCCAGACGGGCGATGGCGAACAGGTCCAGCGGCGCCACGCCCGAATCGATGCGCTCCGGCCAGGCCAGGGCATTGGAGATCGGCGTGCGCATGTCGGGGTTGCCCAACTGGGCGAGCACCGAGCCATCGACATAGTCCACCAACGAGTGGATGACACTCTGCGGGTGCACCACCACTTCGACCTGCGAAGGCTTGGCATCGAACAGCCAGCAGGCCTCGATCAGCTCCAGGCCTTTGTTCAGCATGCTCGCCGAGTCGACCGAGATCTTGCGCCCCATGGACCAATTCGGGTGAGCGCAGGCCTGTTCCGGCGTGACATCCAGCAAGGCTTCAGCCGGGGTTTCGCGGAACGGGCCGCCGGAGGCCGTCAGCAGGATCCGGCGCACGCCGACAGCGCCCAGGCCCCGGGCGTAGTCGCCGGGCATGCACTGGAATATCGCGTTGTGCTCGCTGTCGATCGGCAGCAGCACCGCGCCGCTACGCTGCACCGCCTGCATGAACAGGGCCCCGGACATCACCAGGGCTTCCTTGTTGGCCAACAGTACCTTCTTGCCCGCCTCGACCGCGGCCAGGGTTGGACGCAGGCCGGCAGCACCAACGATGGCGGCCATCACGGTATCGACCTCCGATGCGGAGGCGACCTGGCACAGCCCGGCCTCACCTTCCAGCACCTCGGTGGCACATCCGCTCCTGGCCAGCCCCGCGCGCAGCCGCCCGGCCGCCTCGGCACTCGGCACCACGGCGTACGCCGGGAGATGGCGCTCGCACAGGGCCAGCAGCTCGTCGATGCGCGAATAGCCGCTCAAGGCGAACACCTGGTAACGGTCAGGATGGCGAGCGATGACGTCCAACGTGCTCAAGCCAATGGAGCCGGTGGCCCCCAGCACGGTAATGCGTTGCACGCGACTCACATCACACCCCACTCAGCCGCCCACAACAATACGGCAAACATCGGAATCGCCGCGGTCAGGCTGTCGATGCGATCAAGCACGCCGCCATGGCCCGGCAGCAGGTTGCTGCTGTCCTTGATGCCTTCACGGCGCTTGAACATGCTTTCGGTCAGGTCGCCGACCACCGAAGACATCACCACCACCACGGCGCCCAGCAAGCCCAGCAGCACCTGGCCGACACTCCAGTCACGGGCAATGCCCACGCCCAGGGTGATCAGCAGGCTGACCGCGAGGCCGCCATACACGCCCTCCCAGCTCTTGCCCGGGCTGACCTGTGGCGCCAGCTTGCGCTTGCCGAAGGCACGGCCGGAGAAATAGGCACCAATGTCGGCCGCCCAGACCAGCACCATGACCGCCAGGATCAGCCAGTTGCCCAGCGGCCAGTGCTTGAGCAGCACCAGACCCTGCCAGGCGGGCAGCAACACCAGCAGGCCGATCAGCAGGCGGCAGGCGGCACTGCTCCACAGCTCGCCGCTGCGCGGATAGGTCAGCACCAGCCACGTGGCCAGCGCCCACCAGATCACCGAAGCGCCCAGCACCCAGGGCGCGAGATCCGGCATCAGGTAGAGCAGCATCAGCCCGCCCGCGACCACGGCGGCATAGGCGATGCGCAACGGTTGCGCCACCAGGCCGGCCAGGCGCGCCCACTCCCAGGCACCGAGCGTCACCACGAAACCGATGAAGAGGGCGAAATCCCCACCATTGAGCAGGAAGAAACCACCCACCGCGATCGGCAGCAGGATCAGCGCGGTAATGATGCGTTGTTTAAGCATTAAGCACGGGCTCCGGCTTCGACCTGCTCGCTGGTCTTACCGAAGCGGCGCTGGCGCGAAGCGAAATCGGCCAGCGCATTGCGCATGGCCTCGTGTTTGAAGTCCGGCCAATAGAGGTCGGAGAAGTACAGCTCGGCGTAGGCCAGCTGCCACAAGAGGAAATTGCTGATGCGGTGCTCGCCACCGGTGCGGATGCACAGGTCAGGCAATGGCAGGTCACCCGTCACCAGGCAGGTCTGCAACAGATCCGGCGTGATGTCCTCCGGCCGCAGATGGCCGGCCTGCACTTCACGCGCCAGGCGCTGGGCAGCCTGGGCAATATCCCACTGGCCACCGTAGTTGGCGGCGATCTGCAGGATGAAGCGGTTGCTGCCGGCGGTCGCAGCCTCAGCCTCGCGCATAGCAGCCTGGAGTTCAGGGTGGAAGCGTGAGCGGTCGCCGATGATGCGCAGGCTGATGTTATTGTCGTTCAGGCGCTTGGCCTCTCGGCGCAGCGCCTTGAAGAACAGGTCCATGAGGGCACTGACTTCGTCCGCCGGTCGCTGCCAGTTCTCACTGGAGAACGCAAAAAGCGTGAGCACCTCGACCTTGGCCTCGGCGCACACTTCAATTACGGCGCGCACCGCATCGACACCCGCTTTATGCCCGGCAACGCCGGGCATAAAGCGCTTCTTCGCCCAGCGATTATTCCCATCCATGATGATCGCCACGTGACGCGGCACCACGGAGGGCACAGTCTGCTTGGTCTTTTCCATGAAGGCGTCCTGACCCTTAGATGGCCATCAGGTCCTTTTCTTTTGCTTCGGTGGCCTTGGCGATCTGCGCCTCGAAATCCTTGATCAGCTTGTCGATGTCGGCACTGGCACGACGCTCTTCGTCTTCACTGATTTCCTTGTCCTTGGACAGCTTCTTCAGGTCACCCATGGCGTCACGACGAATGTTGCGCACGGCAACGCGGGCATCTTCGGCTGCGGCGCGGGCCTGCTTGGTGAAGCCCTTGCGGGTTTCTTCGGTCAGCGGGGGCATGTTGACCAGCAGCAACTCACCCAGGTTGGTCGGGTTGAGGTTCAAGCCGGCACTGCCGATGGCCTTGTCGATGGCGCCCAGCATGTTGCGCTCGAAAGGCACCACTTGCAGGGTCTGGTTGTCTTTCACGGTCACGTTGGCCACGCTGGTCAGCGGGGTGTCGGTGCCATAGTAAGGCACCATCACGCTACCCAGGACGCTGGGGTGCGCCTTGCCAGTGCGGATCTGGCCAAATGCGTGGATCAGCGACTCCAGCGACTTTTGCATGCGCGCCTGGGCGTCTTTCTTGATTTCGTTGATCATTTTTGAACTTCCTCGATCAGAGTTCCTTCCGCGCCGCCATGCACGATGTTCAGCAGGGCGCCGGGTTTGTTCATGTTGAAGACGCGCAACGGCATCTTGTGATCGCGGCACAGGCAGATTGCCGTCAGGTCCATTACACCCAGCTTGCGATCCAGCACTTCATCGTAGGACAGATGATCGAACTTCTCGGCATGCGGGTCCTTGAATGGATCTGCAGTGTATACACCATCGACCTTGGTTGCCTTCAATACCACGTCGGCATCGATTTCGATGGCGCGCAGGCAAGCGGCGGAGTCGGTGGTGAAGAACGGGTTGCCGGTACCGGCAGCGAAGATCACGACTTCTTTCGAGTTCAGGTGGCGCATGGCCTTGCGGCGATCATAGTGATCGGTGACGCCGACCATGGAGATGGCCGACATGACGATCGCGGTGATGTTCGCCCGCTCCAGCGCGTCGCGCATGGCCAGTGCGTTCATCACGGTGGCCAGCATGCCCATGTGGTCGCCAGTGACCCGATCCATGCCGGCCGCGCTGAGCGCCGCACCACGGAACAGGTTGCCACCACCGATCACCAGGCCGACCTGGACGCCGATGCCTACCAGTTGGCCGACTTCCAGCGCCATGCGATCCAGGACCTTGGGGTCGATCCCGAACTCTTCCGAGCCCATCAGGGCCTCGCCGCTAAGTTTGAGTAGAATGCGTTTATAGCGAGCCTGATGACCACTGCCCTGCTGAGCCATTGCGAATCTCTCCTGCGGCGTTTGTAAAAATCTGGCGGGCTGCTTCAGCCTGCGCGTAACTCTAGCGTGACGCAGCTACTGCGTCAGCGAGCAGCGGTCTGGTAAACCACTCCCGCTTTGACAAAGAGGCTGCGCGCGTGAGCGGGCAGCCTCTTTGGGGCGACAGACGAGTCCGTCTTACTGCTTGGCGGCAGCTACCTGTGCGGCAACTTCGGCAGCGAAGTCGTCAACCGGCTTCTCGATGCCTTCGCCAACCTTGAAGTAGGTGAAGGAAACGATTTCGGCACCGGCTTTCTTGGCCAGCGCGCCGACTTTGACTTCCGGGTCCATCACGAAGGCTTGCTCTTTCAGCGAGGCTTCGGCTTTGAACTTGGAGATACGACCGTTGATCATGTTTTCAACGATGTTTTCCGGCTTGCCGGCGATCTTGTCAGCGTTCAGCTGCAGGAAGACGTTCTTCTCGCGCTCGATGGCCTCGGCAGAGATTTCCGACGCATCCAGGAACTCTGGGTTCGAAGCGGCAACGTGCATGGCAATGTTCTTGGCCAGATCGACGTCACCGCCTTTCAGGACAACAACTGCACCGATCTTGTTACCGTGCAGGTAGGCACCGACAACGTCACCTTCAACGCGCACCAGGCGACGGATGTTGACGTTCTCACCGCACTTGGCGACCAGGGCTTCACGAGCGGCTTCACGCGAAGCGATCAGCGGAGCGGCGTCGGTCAGCTTCTCGGCGAAGGCCTGCTCGATGCTTTCGGCGACGAAGTTCTTGAAGTCGTCTTGCAGGGCCAGGAAGTCGGTCTGCGAGTTCACTTCCAGCAGGACGGCGGATTTACCGTCGGTCTTGACGGCGATGGCGCCTTCGGCGGCAACGTTGCCAGCCTTCTTGGCGGCCTTGATGGCGCCCGAGGCACGCATGTCGTCAATGGCTTTCTCGATGTCGCCGCCGGCCTTTTCCAGGGCCTTCTTGCAATCCATCATGCCTTCGCCGGTACGCTCGCGCAGTTCTTTGACCAGCGCTGCAGTAATTGCTGCCATTTCAAAATCCTCTTGGAAAGTTTTTCAACCATTCCACCCGTTCGTCACGGGCGTTAAATTCTGCAAATCCGCTGTTTTTACCTCAGCCGGCCCATGATGCGGGGCCTTCGCTGACAGCAGGATTTCAAGGTGGCAAAAAGGGGGCAAAGCCCCCTTTTTGCGTGCCAAGTAGACGCTAAGCGTCAATTACTCGGCAGCAGGTGCAGCCGCTTCTTCAACATAGACTTCAGTGCCGCCGGCAACGTTGTTGCGGCCGCGGATGACGGCGTCGGCCATCGAAGTCATGTACAGCTCGATAGCGCGGATGGCGTCATCGTTACCTGGGATGATGTAGTCAACACCTTCAGGGCTGCTGTTGGTATCGACAACGCCGATAACCGGAATGCCCAGCTTGTTGGCTTCGGTGATGGCAATGCGCTCGTGGTCGACGTCGATCACGAACAGGGCATCAGGCAGGCCGCCCATGTCCTTGATACCACCCAGGCTGCGGTCCAGTTTCTCCAGATCGCGCGAACGCATCAGGGCTTCTTTCTTGGTCAGCTTGGTGAAAGTACCATCTTCGGCCTGGGTTTCCAGGTCACGCAGACGCTTGATCGAAGCGCGGATGGTCTTGTAGTTGGTCAGCATGCCGCCCAACCAACGGTGATCAACGTATGGCGAACCGCAACGAGCAGCTTGCTCGGCGACGATCTTGCCGGCGGAACGCTTGGTGCCGACGAACATGATCTTGTTCTTGCCCTGGGCCAGGCGCTCTACGAAGGACAGAGCCTCGTTGAACATCGGCAGGGTTTTTTCCAGGTTGATGATGTGGATCTTGTTGCGCGCGCCGAAAATGTACTTGCCCATTTTCGGGTTCCAGTAACGGGTCTGGTGGCCGAAGTGCACACCGGCCTTCAGCATATCGCGCATGTTGACTTGGGACATGATAGTTCCTTGATAAGTCGGGTTGGGCCTCCACGTATCCCAATGACCAACCCGTGTTTCCAGGGAAACCGGGCACCCAGGCCATCGTGTCGACACGTGTGTGGGTTTGAGCTGACGGAGGACATCCCCCGAAAGCGGCGCATTTTATACCACAGCCGGCGAGCGAACGGAACCCGGATGATGCTTCGTCCGTCAGCGGCTTTTGCAGCCCCCGCCTTTTGGGGCCAGAATGCCCTCAATAGACCACCGGATCTGCTGGACTATCCCGACAGATCGACGCCGCGCTCTGGTAGAATCCGGCCTTTCCCGTTTGTTCGCGCCGCCCGCGGCGCCGTAGAGAGCCTGTAATGACCGTCACCATCAAGACCGCAGAAGACATCGAGAAGATGCGCATCGCCGGCCGCCTGGCCGCCGAAGTGCTGGAAATGATCGAGCCACACGTCAAGCCCGGTATCACCACCGAGGAGCTCGACCGCCTCTGCCACGACTACATCGTCAACGAGCAGAAGGCCATCCCGGCGCCACTGAACTACAAAGGCTTCCCCAAGTCGATCTGCACCTCGATCAACCACGTGGTCTGCCATGGCATCCCCAATGACAAGGCACTCAAGGATGGCGACACCATCAACATCGATGTGACCGTGATCAAGGACGGCTACCACGGTGACACCAGCCGGATGTTCCATGTCGGCACCGTCGCGCCGTGGGCCGAACGCCTTTCCAAGGTCACCCAGGAGTGCCTGTACAAGGCCATCGAACTGGTCAAGCCCGGCTGCCGCCTGGGCGACATCGGCGAGGTGATCCAGAAGCACGCCGAAAAGAACGGTTTCTCGGTGGTCCGCGAGTTCTGCGGCCACGGCATCGGCAAGGTGTTCCACGAAGAGCCACAGATCGTCCACTACGGCCGCGCCGGCACCGGCATGGAGCTCAAGGAAGGCATGACCTTCACCATCGAGCCGATGATCAACCAGGGCAAGGCCGACACCAAGGTGCTGGGCGACGGCTGGACCGCCATCACCAAGGACCGCAAGCTCTCGGCCCAGTGGGAACACACCCTGGTGGTGACCGCCACGGGCTACGAGATCTTCACCCTGCGCAAGGACGACACCATCCCGCGCACCTCGGCCTGATACTGAACCACAGGAACGCGACTCGATGCCCCAGGTGGATCCCGAACTGTTCGACCGCGGCCAGTTCCAGGCGGAACTGGCCCTCAAGGCAAGCCCCATCGCCGCTTTCAAGAAGGCCATCCGCATGGCCAGCGAGGTGCTCGACAAGCGTTTTCGCGAAGGCCGCGAGATCCGTCGGCTGATCGAGGACCGCGCCTGGTTCGTCGACAACATCCTGCAACAGGCCTGGCACCAGTTCAGCTGGGGCACGCCAGACGGCATCGCCCTGGTGGCGGTTGGCGGCTACGGCCGTGGCGAGCTGCATCCGTATTCGGACATCGACCTGCTGATCCTGCTCGACGCCGCCGAGCACGAGCAGTACCGCGATGCCATCGAGCGCTTCCTCACCCTGCTCTGGGACATTGGCCTGGAGGTCGGCCAGAGCGTGCGCACCGTCGACGAGTGCGCCGAGCAGGCCCGGGCCGACCTCACGGTCATCACCAACCTGATGGAAAGCCGCACCATCGCCGGCCCCGAGCCCCTGCGCCAGCGCATGCTCGACGCCACCAGCACCGCGCACATGTGGCCCAGCAAGGAGTTCTTCCTGGCCAAACGTGCCGAACTCAAGGCCCGCCATCACAAGTACAACGATACCGAGTACAACCTCGAACCCAACGTAAAGGGCGGCCCGGGCGGCCTGCGCGACATCCAGACCGTGCTCTGGGTAGCCAGGCGCCAGTACGGCACGCTGAACCTGCACGCGCTGGCCGGTGAAGACTTCCTGCTGGAGAGCGAAAACGAGCTGCTGGCCTCGTCCCAGGCCTTCCTCTGGCGTGTGCGTTACGCCCTGCACATGCTGGCCGGGCGCGCCGAAGACCGCCTGCTGTTCGACCACCAGCGCAGCATCGCCGCGCTGCTGGGCTACACCGACGAGAACCCCAAGCGCGCCATCGAACAATTCATGCAGCAGTACTACCGGGTGGTGATGAGCATCAGCCAGCTGTGCGACCTGATCATCCAGCATTTTGAAGAGGTGATCCTGGCCGATGACAGCGGCGCCACGCAGCCGGTCAATGCGCGGTTTCGCCTGCACGATGGCTATATAGAAGCGGTCAACCCGAACGTTTTCCGGCGCACCCCGTTCGCCATGCTGGAAATCTTCGTACTGATGGCCCAGCACCCCGAAATCAAGGGCGTGCGCGCCGACACCGTGCGCTTGCTGCGCGAACATCGCCACCTGATCGACGACAAGTTCCGCCACGATATCCGCAACACCAGCCTGTTCATCGAGCTGTTCAAGTGCGAGATCGGCATCCATCGCAACCTGCGGCGAATGAACCGCTACGGCATCCTCGGCCGCTACCTGCCAGAGTTCGGCCTGATCGTCGGGCAGATGCAGCACGACCTGTTCCACATCTACACGGTCGATGCCCACACCCTCAACCTGATCAAGCACCTGCGCAAACTGCAATACACGCCCGTCTCGGAGAAATTCCCGCTGGCCAGCAAGCTCATGGGCCGCCTGCCCAAGCCCGAGCTGATTTACCTGGCAGGGCTTTACCATGACATAGGCAAGGGTCGCCAGGGTGACCACTCCGAACTGGGCGCCGTCGACGCGCAAGCGTTCTGCCAGCGCCACCAGTTGCCGGCCTGGGACAGCCGCCTGATTGTCTGGCTGGTGCTGAACCACCTGGTAATGTCCACCACCGCCCAGCGCAAGGACCTCTCCGACCCACAAGTGATCAACGATTTCGCGCTGCATGTCGGTGACGAGACGCGCCTGGATTACCTCTACGTGCTGACCGTGGCCGACATCAATGCCACCAACCCCAGCCTGTGGAACTCCTGGCGAGCGAGCCTGCTGCGCCAGCTCTATACCGAAACCAAGCGCGCCCTGCGCCGTGGCCTGGAAAACCCGCTGGACCGCGAAGAGCAGATCCGCCAGACGCAAAGCGCGGCGCTGGACATCCTGGTGCGCGAGGGCACCGACCCGGATGACGTCGAGCAGCTCTGGTCGCAACTGGGCGACGACTACTTTCTCAAGCACACTGCCGCCGATGTGGCCTGGCACAGTGATGCGATCCTCCAGCAACCGGCCGATGGCGGCCCGCTGGTGCTGATCAAGGAGACCACCCAGCGCGAATTCGAGGGCGGCACGCAGATCTTCATCTACGCCCCCGACCAGCACGATTTCTTCGCCGTGACCGTGGCCGCCATGGCCCAGCTCAACCTGAACATCCACGATGCCCGGATCATCACCTCGAGCAGCCAGTTCACCCTCGACACCTATATCGTGCTCGACAACGACGGCGGCTCGATCGGTGACAATCCACAGCGGGTCAGGCAGATCCGCGACGGCCTGACCGAGGCGCTGCGCAATCCCGAGGACTACCCGGCGATCATCCAGCGCCGGGTGCCACGCCAGCTCAAGCACTTCGATTTCCCGCCGCAGGTGACCATCCTCAACGACGCCCAGCGCCCGGTGACCATCCTCGAGATCACCGCGCCCGACCGCCCCGGCCTGCTGGCCAGGATCGGGCGGATCTTCCTCGAGTTCGACATCTCACTGCAAAACGCCAAGATCGCCACTCTCGGCGAGCGCGTGGAAGACGTGTTCTTCATCACCGACGCCGACAACCAGCCGCTGTCCGACCCGCAGCTGTGCAGCCGCCTGCAGGAAGCCATCGTCCAGCAGTTGCAGGCCGGCCAGGCCAGCGACGCCAGCCCTACCCGCATGACCTTTTGACGCTAACGAGACCTTGCGCCGATGAACCACGCCCTGACCCAGCTCCAGCCCTACCCGTTCGAGAAACTGCGCGCCCTGCTGGGCACCGTGAAACCGGCAGCCGACAAGCGCGCCATCGCCTTGTCGATCGGTGAGCCGAAACATGAATCGCCGGCGTTCGTCGCCAGGGCCATGGCCGACAACCTCGACAAGCTGGCGGTCTACCCCAGCACCATCGGCCTCCCGGCCCTGCGCCAGGCCATCGGCCAGTGGTGCGAACGGCGCTTCGGCGTGCCAACGGGCTGGCTGGACGCCGACCGTCATATCCTGCCGGTCAATGGCACCCGCGAAGCACTGTTCGCCTTCACCCAGGCCGTGGTCAACCGCGACGACGACGGCCTGGTGGTCAGCCCCAACCCGTTCTACCAAATCTACGAAGGTGCGGCCCTGCTGGCGGGCGCCACCCCGCACTACCTGCCATGCCTGGAAAGCAACGGCTTCAACCCCGACTTTGACGCCGTGCCGGACGAGACCTGGGAACGCTGCCAGGTCCTGTTCCTGTGCTCCCCGGGCAACCCCACCGGCGCCCTGGTGCCGATGGATACCCTGAAGAAGCTGATCGCCCTCGCCGACAAGCACGACTTCGTGATCGCCGCCGACGAGTGCTACAGCGAGCTGTACTTCGACGAGGACGCGCCGCCACCGGGCCTGCTGAGCGCATGCGCTGCGCTTGGTCGCAGTGACTTCAAGCGCTGCGTGGTGTTCCACAGCCTGTCCAAGCGCTCCAACCTGCCCGGCCTGCGTTCGGGCTTCGTGGCTGGCGACGCCGAGATCATCAAACCATTCCTGCTGTACCGGACCTACCACGGTTGCGCAATGCCGGTGCAAACCCAGCTGGGCAGCATCGCCGCCTGGCAGGACGAGGCCCACGTGCGCGAGAACCGCGACCAGTACCGCGCCAAGTACGACGCGGTGCTCGACATCCTGCAGCCGGTAATGGATGTACAGCGCCCGGATGGCAGCTTCTACCTGTGGGCCAAGGTACCGGGCAGCGACGCAGAATTCACCCGCGACTTGTTCGAGGCAGAGCATGTCACTGTGGTGCCGGGGTCGTACCTGTCCCGCGAGGTGAACGGCATAAACCCAGGCGCCGGCCGCGTGCGCATGGCGCTGGTTGCTCCGCTGGCCGAGTGCATCGAAGCCGCAGAGCGTATTCGCGCATTCCTGAGCCGTTAATGTCATAACGCCCCTCTTCGGAGGGGCGTCGCCCCAGCAATATGCACAGCTCATGGCCTGCCCGCATCCCAGATACTTGCCACCCTCTCCAACCAGACGGTGACAACAAATGGTCGATTCCCTCCTTGCCTCATCCACCTATCGCCTGCGCAAGAAGCTGTACTCAGCCCATGCGCAGCACACACGCCGTAAGCGCTCGATAGGCGTAACCTCGGTATTCTGGTCTGCCGGCCAGACACTCAGGATCTCGTTCCTGAACGGTACCTGCCCCTGGCACAAGCAGGCGATCGTCGCCACTGCGTGCCATTGGCTCAGGTACGCCAACCTGCATTTCAAGCTTGTCAACGATGGTGACAGCCAGGCCGAAATCCGCATTCGTACCGATGTCGCCGAAGACATCAACTACAGCGTCCTGGGCAACCAGTCGCTGAATGAGGCGGACGAGAGCATGGCCATTGGCGCCAAGCTCTCAGACCCGCGCTTCGAAGCAATCGTCCTGCATGAGTTCGGCCATGCGCTGGGCATGGATCACGAGCATCAGCATCCCCACGCCAACATTCCCTGGGACCTCGCGGCACTGCGTCCGCTGTTGAGAGAAATCCTCGCCAAGGAAGTGGACGACCAGGAGGCGCTCGACGATGCGATCGAGGACGAGCTCGCCACCCAGTTTCTTCCGGTGCCTGACGATGGCACCCGATTGCTGCTGCCCTACGACAGGCAGTCAATCATGCATTATCAGGTCAGGCAGACGCACACAGTCGGTAACTGGAAGGCAAGGCGAAACCAGGTAATCAGTGAAAAAGACAAACGCTTCATGCGCCTGGTCTATCCCCACCCCTGTCAGTTGCGCTGCTAACGAACCTGCCCCAGGTTCGCCTCACTCATGTCCAACTCGCCCAGCACCTGGCGCACCACTTCATCGCCCACCCGGTGCTGGCGATGCAACTCATATAGCTCCAAGCGCTGCGCCCGCAGCGCACGGAGCCTCAGGCGGCGCTCCAACTGGTCCATCTGCTCGGCCAGCGCACGGGCCTCGGCGGTGTCGTTGTAGCTGTCCAGTTCATCCCGGTATTCGGCCATCAGCCGCGCTTTCAGCTCGGTGGCCAGGGTGGCCTGGGCGGCGTCCTGGGGCGCATTGGCATCGATCACCTCCTCGGCTTCCAGGGCATGGATAGCCGCTTCGGCGGTGCGCCGCCAGGCCTCCTGCACCTCCTGGTGCAAGCGTTCGTCAGGGCTCTTGGTCACGCCACGCAGCAGGATCGGCAGGGCAATCACCGCGCTGACCAGCGACAGCAGGATCACCCCGGCGGCAATGAAGATCAGCAGGTCGCGCTCGGGGAAGGCTTTGCCCGCCCCCATCAGCAACGGCACCGACATCACGCCCGCCAGGGTCACCGCCCCGCGCACGCCGCCAAAGGTCAGCAGCCAGCAGGAGCGCGCGGTCGGCATCAGCACCAGCGCCGGCTTGCCGCGCCAGCGCCGCACCACGCCGATCGCCCGCCAGATGCTCTGCACCCAGACAAAACGCAGCAGCACCAGCGCGGCGAAGATCGCCACCACGTCCAGGCAGCGCCAGGCCAGGGTCGGCCACACCGTCGCCTCGTCGGTGACCACCGCCTTGATGATGTCCGGCAACTGCAGGCCGAGCAGCAGGAAGATCAGGCCGTTGAAAGCGAACTCCAGCAACGACCAGACACTGCGATTGAGCAGGCGGGTGCTGGTCTGACGCGGCAGCAGGTCGAGCCAGCTCTGCATCATGCCCGCGGCCACCGCCGAGAGGATGCCCGACACGCCCAGGCGCTCGGCCAGCACGTAGGCGGCGAACGGCAGCAGCAGCATGAACACCACGTGGGTGGCCGGATCGTCCCAACCGCGGGTGATCATCCACATGCGCAGGCGCCCCACCAGCCAGCTCAGCGCCACGCCCACCGCCAGGCCGCCAAGGGCGACGAGCACGAAGGTCAGGCTGGCCTCGGTCAGCGAGAACACGCCGGTGATGGCGGCGGCCAGGGCGAACTTGAAGGTTACCAGGCCCGAGGCGTCGTTCATCAATGCCTCGCCCTGGAGCATGTGCATCAGGGGCGTGGGCAGGCGGTCCTGGGTGATGGCCGAGACCGCCACCGCATCGGTGGGCGACAGCACCGCCGCCAGGGCAAAGGCCACCGGCAGGGGAATGCTCGGCAGCAGCCAGTGGATGAAGTACCCGGCGCCGACCACGGTGAACAGCACCAGCCCCACGGCCAGAGCCACCACCGGCCCGCGGATACGCCACAGCTCGCGCTTGGGCATACGCCAGCCATCGGCGAACAGCAACGGCGGCAGGAACAGGAACAGGAACAACTCCGGGTCCAGCGCCACGTGCAGGCCCAGGGTTGGCCAGGCCAGCAAGGCACCGGCACAGATCTGCACCAGCGGCAGCGGCAGCGGCAACACCCGCCCCACCAGTTTCGACACGCTCACCAGCATCAGCAGGATAAGAACGGTATAGGCTGACTGCATGGGCAAGCTTCCTGTGTGATCGGAGAAACGACAGCGAAACATCGCCATTGAAACAATATGTTAGCGAGGACCTTCTATTGTGGACCGCTGCACGTTAGTCGCAACCCACCGGCGAATATGTAACACAATGCTACTTGAGACGATGTGACATACATCCCCCCGTACCTTCGGGCCCGCAGCCGTGGCGCCAACCCCATCGATACCGCATAATCGCTCCCACCCAATCTTCAAGGAGTATCGGGGACGCCAGCCCCCAGCCGGCAGCCCCAGGCATTTCAATGGCTTACACTCTCTACGGCATCAAAGCCTGCGACACCATGAAAAAAGCCCGTACCTGGCTTGAAGAAAAGGCCATTGGCTACGACTTCCACGACTACAAGACCCAGGGCATCGACCGCGACAGCCTGAACCGCTGGTGCGACGAGCATGGCTGGGAAGTCGTGCTGAACCGTGCCGGGACCACCTTCCGCAAGCTCGACGACGCCAGCAAGGCCGACCTCGACCAGGCCAAGGCCGTCGAACTGATGGTCGCCCAACCGTCGATGATCAAGCGCCCGGTGCTCGACCTCGGCGAGCGCACGCTGGTCGGCTTCAAGCCCGACCTGTACGCGGCGGCGCTGGCCTGATCACGCATTACGCTCCATCCCTTTTCGCATGAGGTAATCGCATGTCTCAATCGCTGTTCAGCCTGGCCTTCGGTGTCGGCACCCAGAACCGCCAGGGCGCCTGGCTGGAAGTCTTCTACGCACAGCCTGTGCTCAATCCGTCCGCCGAACTGGTCGCGGCCATCGCGCCGGTTCTCGGTTATGAAGGTGGCAACCAGGCCATCGCCTTCAGCACCGCCCAGGCCGCCCAGCTGGCCGACGCGCTCAAGGGCGTCGACGCCGCCCAGGCCGCCCTGCTGACCCGCCTGGCCGAAAGCCACAAGCCGCTGGTCGCCACCCTGCTGGCCGAAGACGGCGCCCTGGCCTCCACCCCCGAGGCCTACCTCAAGCTGCACCTGCTGTCGCACCGCCTGGTCAAGCCGCACGGTGTGTCGCTGGCCGGCATCTTCCCGCTGCTGCCCAACGTCGCCTGGACCAACCAGGGCGCGGTCGACCTGGCCGAGCTGGCCGAGCGGCAACTGGAAGCGCGCCTGAAAGGTGAACTGCTGGAAGTATTCTCGGTAGACAAGTTCCCGAAGATGACCGACTACGTGGTGCCCGCCGGCGTGCGCATCGCCGACACCGCCCGTGTGCGCCTGGGCGCCTACATCGGCGAAGGCACCACCATCATGCACGAAGGCTTCGTCAACTTTAACGCCGGCACCGAAGGCCCGGGCATGATCGAAGGCCGCGTCTCCGCCGGCGTGTTCGTCGGCAAGGGCTCGGACCTGGGCGGCGGCTGCTCGACCATGGGCACCCTGTCCGGCGGTGGCAACATCGTCATCAAGGTCGGCGAAGGCTGCCTGATCGGCGCCAACGCCGGTATCGGCATCCCGCTGGGCGACCGCAACACCGTCGAAGCCGGCCTGTACATCACCGCCGGTACCAAGGTGAACCTGCTGGACGAGAACAACCAGCTGGTCAAGGTGGTCAAGGCACGCGATCTGGCCGGCCAGACCGACTTGCTGTTCCGCCGCAACTCGCTCAATGGCGCCGTGGAGTGCAAGACCCACAAGTCGGCCATCGAGCTGAACGAGGCATTGCACGCTCACAACTGAGGCTCTGCCTGGGTTTGAGGTGATAAGATCGGGTCTGCTCCTACGGGCAGACCCGATTTTTCATTCCAGGCCCCGCGAACATGTTCCAGCCCTCCCCCTGGCGTACCGACTTCCCGGCCATCGCCGCCCTGCAACGGCAGCACCAGACCTATCTGGACAGCGCCGCCACCGCGCAGAAACCCCAGGCCTTGCTTGATGCCCTGAGCCATTACTACGGGCATGGTGCAGCCAATGTGCACCGCGCCCAGCACCTGCCCGGCGCCTTGGCGACACAGGCCTTCGAGGGCACACGGGACAAGGTCGCCGCCTGGCTCAATGCAGCCGATGCGCGCCAGATCGTCTTCACCCACGGCGCTACCTCTGCATTGAACCTGCTGGCCTATGGCCTGGAACATCGCTTCGAGGCAGGCGACGAAATCGCCGTCAGCGGCCTGGAGCACCACGCCAACCTGCTGCCCTGGCAACAACTGGCGCACCGCCGCAACCTGCGACTGGTGGTCCTCCCGGTCACTGACCAGGGGCATGTCGACCTGGAGCAGGCCCTGCAACTGATCGGCCCGCGCACTCGCCTGCTGGCGATCAGCCAACTGTCCAACGTGCTGGGTACCTGGCAACCGCTGGCGCCTTTGCTGGCACATGCCCGCGCCCAGGGCGCGCTGAGCGTTGTCGATGGCGCCCAAGGCGTGGTTCATGGCCGGCATGACGTGCAGCAACTGGCGTGCGACTTCTATGTGTTCTCCAGCCACAAACTCTATGGTCCGGACGGAGTGGGCGTACTTTACGGCCGCCAGGATGCGCTGGCGTTGCTGCATCACTGGCAATACGGCGGAGAAATGGTGCAGATGGCGGACTACCAGAACGCCAGCTTCCGCCCCGCGCCACTGGGTTTCGAAGCCGGCACCCCGCCGATTGCCGGGGTTATCGGCCTGGGGGCCACCCTGGACTACCTGGCCAGCCTCGACGCCAATGCCGTGGCCGCGCATGAAAGCAGCCTGCACCAGTATCTGGTACGGGGCCTGGCCGATCGCGAGGGGGTTCGCCTGCTCGGCTCACCCGAGGCGGCTTTGGCCAGTTTCGTCATCGATGGCGTGCACAACGCCGATATCGCCCACCTGCTGACCGAACAGGGCATCGCCGTGCGCGCCGGGCACCATTGCGCCATGCCACTGCTCAGGCACCTGGGGCTCGATGGCGCGATCCGCGTTTCGCTGGGGCTGTACTCCGACAGTGACGACCTGCAGCGCTTCTTCGCGGCGCTCGACAAAGGCCTGGAGCTGTTGCGATGAACCTTTCGCCAGAGGCCAGCCAAGCGCTGGAAGCTTTCGAACAGGCGCGTGGCTGGGAACAACGGGCGCGGTTGCTGATGCAGTGGGGCGACCGCCTGGAACCGCTGGGTGACAGCGACAAGACCGAAGCCAACCGGGTGCATGGCTGCGAGAGCCTGGTATGGCTGGTGGCTATGCAGGACGACGGCCAGTGGCGGTTCAAGGCAGGCAGCGATGCGCGGATGCTGCGGGGGTTGCTGGCACTTCTTCTTGTGCGGGTACAAGGCTTGGCCAGCGATCAGTTGGAAGCGATCGACCTGAGCGCCTGGTTTACCCAATTGGGGCTGGAGCGGCAGTTGTCACCGTCGCGCAGCAATGGGCTGCATGCGGTGCTACTGAGGATGGCCGAACTCGCCACCCAGGCCTGAATCACTGCCCCACGATAGCTTAATCAGCCTTGACCCGCTCCGAAGGGCGCCGCGCCCCGGCCACAAGCTTCTCAACGGCCTTGCTCGCCGCCACCATGCCGAAGGTCGCGGTCACCATCATCACCGCGCCGAAACCACCTGCGCAGTCCAGGCGTACGCCTTCACCGACAAAGCTCTTCTGCAGGCACACACTGCCGTCTCCCTTGGGGTAGCGCAGCTGTTCGCTGGAGAACACGCACGGCACGCCATAGTTGCGGCTGGTGTTGCGCGAGAAGTTGTAGTCACGGCGCAAGGTCGAGCGCACCCGTGAAGCCAGCGGGTCGTTGAAGGTCTTGTTAAGGTCGCCGATCTGGATCTGGCTCGGGTCGATCTGCCCGCCGGCGCCACCGGTGGTGACGATGGCGATCTTGCGCCGGCGACACCAGGCGATCAGCGCGGCCTTGGCCATCACGCTGTCGATGCAGTCGATCACGCAGTCCATCTGCTCGGTGATGTACTCGGCCATGGTCTCGCGGGTGACGAAATCGGCCACCGCGTGCACCGTGCAAGCCGGGTTGATCGCCCGCAGACGCTCGGCCATCACCTCGACCTTGAGGCGGCCCACCTGCCCTTCGAGGGCGTGGGCCTGGCGGTTGGTGTTGCTCACGCAGACATCGTCGAGGTCGAACAGGCTGATCTCGCCCACGCCACTGCGCGCCAGGGCCTCGGCTGCCCACGAGCCGACCCCGCCGATACCGACGATGGCCACATGGGCCTGGCGCAGGCGTTGCAGGCCGTCGTCGCCGTAGAGCCGGGCGACGCCGGCGAAGCGTGGATCTTCTGTGCTCATGTGGGTACCTCGAAAAAACCGGCGCGCATTATATGCCAAGGCATGCGCTCCAGGGGGAGCACAGCGCGTGAACACGCCGCAAGGGCGTGGCAGAGCGGCCCGGGGTTGGAACAAAACCTACCGAGCCTGCTTTAATGTCCTATCAAGCAAATATATCTGGACGACAAGCGAGCGGCCTCAGAACTACATTCCTTGTCGATAATCCAACAGATTACCTTCTCCGGCACTTGTAGGACCCACGGCCTGCGACAGCGACCCTCGCTCCCCTCTTCGGAACCTCGAACACCTATGTCATCACGTAAATTCGGTCTCAACCTGGTGGTGGTCCTGGCGATCGCCGCGCTGTTCACCGGGTTCTGGGCCTTGATCAACCGCCCGGTTTCCGCCCCCGCCTGGCCGGAACAGATCTCCGGGTTTTCCTATTCGCCCTTCCGCCTGGGGCAAAGCCCGCAGAAAGGCCAGTACCCCAGTGAGGACGAGATCCGCCAGGACCTCGAGCAACTGAACAAGCTGACCGACAACGTGCGCATCTACACCGTTGAAGGCACCCAGGCCGAGGTACCGCGCCTGGCCGAAGAGCTCGGCCTGCGCGTGACCCTGGGCATCTGGATCAGCAACGACCAGGCGCGCAACGAGCGCGAGATCGAAAAGGCTATCGGCCTGGCCAATACCTCGCGCAGCGTGGTGCGGGTGGTGGTCGGCAACGAAGCGTTGTTTCGCGAGGAAGTCACCGCCGAACAGTTGATCGGATACCTCGACCGGGTGCGCGCCGCGGTGAAGGTGCCGGTGACCACCAGCGAGCAGTGGCACATCTGGAAGGAACATCCGGAACTGGCCAGGCACGTCGACCTGATCGCCGCGCACATCCTGCCCTACTGGGAGTTCGTGCCCATGAAGGACTCGGTGCAGTTCGTCCTCGACCGTGCCCGCGAGCTGCGCAAGCAGTTCCCACGCAAGCCTCTGCTGCTCTCGGAGGTTGGCTGGCCCAGCAATGGCCGTATGCGCGGCGGCGCCGACGCCACCCAGGCCGACCAAGCCATCTACCTGCGTACCCTGGTCAACACCCTCAACCGCCGTGGCTACAACTACTTCGTCATCGAGGCCTACGACCAGCCGTGGAAGGCCAGCGACGAAGGTTCGGTTGGCGCCTACTGGGGTGTGTACAACGCCGAGCGCCAGCAGAAGTTCAACTTCGAGGGGCCGATCGTGGCGATCCCGCAATGGCGCGCCTTGGCCGTGGCCTCGGTGGTGCTGGCGATGATCGCCCTGGCCGTCCTGCTGATCGACGGCTCGGCCCTGCGCCAGCGCGGGCGTACCTTCCTCACCTTCATCACCTTCCTGTGCGGGTCGGTGCTGGTATGGATCGCCTACGACTACAGCCAGCAGTACAGCACCTGGTTCAGCCTCACCGTGGGCGTGCTGCTGGCGCTCGGTGCCCTCGGCGTTTTCATCGTGCTGCTGACCGAGGCCCACGAACTGGCCGAGGCGGTGTGGATCCACAAACGCCGACGCGAATTCCTGCCCGTGCAGGGCGACAGCGCCTATCGCCCCAAAGTCTCGGTGCATGTGCCGTGCTACAACGAGCCGCCGGAGATGGTCAAGCAGACCCTAGACGCCCTCGCCGCGCTGGACTACCCGGATTACGAAGTGCTGGTGATCGACAACAACACCAAGGACCCGGCCGTGTGGGAGCCGCTCAAGGCCCACTGCGAGAAGCTCGGCACGCGCTTCAAGTTCTTCCACGTCGCGCCCCTGGCCGGCTTCAAGGGCGGGGCGCTGAACTACCTGATCCCGCACACCGCCAAGGACGCCGAGGTGATCGCGGTGATCGACTCGGACTACTGCGTCGACCGTAATTGGCTAAAACACATGGTGCCGCACTTCTCCGACCCGAAGATCGCCGTGGTGCAGTCGCCGCAGGACTACCGCGACCAGCACGAGAGCGCCTTCAAGAAGCTGTGCTACAGCGAGTACAAGGGCTTCTTCCATATCGGTATGGTCACCCGCAACGACCGTGACGCGATCATCCAGCACGGCACCATGACCATGACCAGGCGCAGCGTGCTCGAGGAGCTCGGCTGGGCCGAATGGTGCATCTGCGAAGACGCCGAACTGGGCTTGCGAGTGTTCGAAAAAGGCCTGTCGGCGGCCTACGCCCACAACAGCTACGGCAAGGGCCTGATGCCCGACACCTTCATCGACTTCAAGAAGCAGCGCTTCCGCTGGGCCTACGGCGCCATCCAGATCATCAAGCACCACGCCGGCGCCCTGCTGCGCGGCAAGGGCAGCGAGCTGACCCGCGGCCAGCGCTACCACTTCCTGGCCGGCTGGCTGCCATGGATCGCCGATGGCATGAACATCTTCTTCACCGTCGGCGCGCTGCTGTGGTCGGCGGCGATGATCATCGTGCCGCATCGGGTCGATCCGCCGCTGATGATGTTCGCCATCCCGCCGCTGGCGCTGTTCTTCTTCAAGGTCGGCAAGATCCTGTTCCTCTATCGCCGCGCGGTGGGTGTCGACCTGAAGGACGCCTTCGCCGCCGCCCTGGCAGGGCTGGCGCTGTCGCATACCATCGCCAAGGCGGTGCTGTACGGTTTCTTCACCAGCAGCATGCCGTTCTTCCGCACGCCAAAGAATGCTGATAGCCATGGGCTGCTGGTGGCGATTGCCGAGGCCCGCGAAGAGCTGTTCATCATGCTGATGCTGTGGGGCGCGGCGCTAGGGATCTATCTGGTTCAGGGGCTGCCGAGTTCGGACATGCGCTTCTGGGTGGCGATGCTGCTGGTGCAGTCGTTGCCATACCTGGCGGCGTTGGTGATGGCGCTGCTGTCGTCGCTGCCCAAGCCGGCGGACAAGGTCAGCGAAGCACAAGTCGTTTGATGCGGCGTGGGAGCGGCGGTACGCCGCTCCCGCCAAGCACATCGTGTCCGCAAACATCATTTGATATAAGATAACGCCCAGTTTCCTGCCCTGCCTTGCCCCCGGAGTCTTGCAATGACGGCCCCTGCCGAGCTTTCGCCTACCCTGCAACTGGCCTGCGACCTGATCCGCCGCCCGTCGGTCACCCCGGTCGATGCCGACTGCCAGACCCAGATGATGAACCGCCTGGGCGCCGTCGGCTTCCAGCTCGAGCCGATGCGCATCGAAGACGTAGATAACTTCTGGGCCAGCCATGGCTCCCAGGACGGACCTGTGCTGTGCTTCGCCGGCCACACCGACGTGGTGCCCACCGGCCCGGTGCAGCAATGGCAGCATGAGCCGTTCGAAGCGCTGATCGATGCCGACGGCATGCTCTGCGGCCGTGGCGCCGCCGACATGAAGGGCAGCCTGGCGTCGATGGTGGTGGCCAGCGAACGCTTCGTGCACGACTACCCGAACCACCGCGGCAAGGTCGCGTTCCTGATCACCAGCGACGAGGAAGGCCCGGCCCACCATGGCACCAAGGCCGTGGTCGAGCGTCTGAAGGCGCGCAACGAGCGCCTGGACTGGTGCATCGTCGGCGAGCCGTCCAGCACCACCCTGCTCGGTGACGTGGTCAAGAATGGCCGTCGCGGCTCGCTCGGCGCCAAGCTGACCGTGCGCGGCAAGCAGGGCCACGTGGCCTACCCGCACTTGGCGCGCAACCCTATCCACCTGGCCGCGCCGGCCCTGGCGGAACTTGCGGCCGAGCACTGGGACGAAGGCAATGCGTTCTTCCCGCCGACCAGCTTCCAGATTTCCAACCTCAACTCCGGCACTGGCGCCACCAACGTGGTACCGGGCGAGCTGACCGCGCTGTTCAACTTCCGTTTCTCCACCGAATCGACGGTCGAGGGCCTGCAGCAACGCGTCGCGGCGATCCTCGACAAGCACCAGCTGGAATGGAGCATCGATTGGGCGCTGTCGGGCCTGCCGTTCCTCACCGAGCCGGGCGAACTGCTCGATGCGGTGTCGTCGAGCATCAAGGCCGTCACTGGTCGCGAGACCCGCCCATCCACCAGCGGCGGTACCTCCGATGGCCGTTTCATCGCCACCATGGGTACCCAGGTGGTCGAGCTCGGCCCGGTCAACGCCACCATCCACCAGGTGGACGAGCGTATCCTGGCCAGCGACCTCGACCTGCTGACCGAGATCTACTATCAGACCCTGGTACGGTTGCTCGCCTGATGCTCGCCTGCCCTCTCTGCCAGGCGCCCCTGGCGCAGCTCGACAACGGCGTGGCCTGCCCCGCCGGCCACCGCTTCGACCGCGCCCGCCAGGGCTACCTGAACCTGCTGCCGGTGCAACACAAGAACAGCCGCGACCCGGGTGACAACCAGGCCATGGTCGAAGCCCGTCGTGACTTCCTCGACGCCGGGCACTACGCCCCGGTGGCGAGTCGCCTGGCGCAACTGGCTGCCGAGCGCCAGCCGCAGGCCTGGCTGGACATCGGCTGCGGCGAAGGCTACTACACCGCGCAGATTGCCCAGGCGCTGCCTGCGGCCGACGGCTACGCCCTGGACATCTCCCGCGAAGCGGTGAAGCGCGCCTGCCGCCGAGCCCCTGGAGTGACCTGGATGGTGGCCAGCATGGCCCGCGTTCCCATGGCCGATGCCAGCTGTGGCTTCATCGCCAGCGTGTTCAGCCCGCTCGACTGGCAGGAGGCCAGGCGCCTGCTCGCCCCGGGCGGCGGGCTGATGCGGGTCGGCCCGACCAGCGGTCACCTGATGGAGCTGCGCGAGGTGCTCTACGATGAAGTGCGTCCCTACGCCGACGACAAGCACCTTGCCCTGGTCCCTGAAGGCATGACCCACGCCCACAGCGAGGTCCTCGAGTTCCGCCTGAGCCTGGTCGAGGCCAAGGCCCGCGCCGATCTGCTGGCGATGACCCCGCACGGCTGGCGGGCCAGCGCCGAGAAGCGCGCACAAGTGATCGACCAACCCGAACCTTTCGTGGTCACCGTTTCCATGCGTTATGACTATTTCGTGCGCCAAGACTGAGCACACTGGAGCCACCCATGCGTCAACCCGATATCGAGATCTACCTCAAGGACGCCGAGGTCGATCACAAGCAGATCGCCGACTGGCTGACCCAGGCCCTGGGCCCGTGCAGCGAATGGAAGCAGAAAGGCCAGACCTTCAAGTGCACAGCCGGTAACATCCCGGTTACCTGGTTGCCAAAGGCTGTGGGGAAATGGAACAGCCTGTACCTGGAAAGTGACCAGACCCCCTGGGTCGACGACATCGCCTGCGCGCGTGCGGCATTCGCCGCGCTGAACGTCGAAGTGCGTTGCGCGCCAGGTAGCTGGGCGGAAGAAGACGGGGAAGAAGATGCCGATCGCTGGATCCGCATCAGCGCCGACGGTGAAGAGGAAATCACCTGGCGTACCAGCTGAGGCCGTTCGCATCAGGCTGCAAGTTCCACGGACAACTTGCAGCTTGAGCGTGCAGCCGGAAGACTCAGAGCCCGACTACATCCTCTGCCTGCAGGCCTTTCTGGCCCTGCACGAGTGCGTACTCCACCTGCTGTCCCTCGACCAGGGTGCGATGCCCCTCACCGCGGATAGCCCGATAGTGGACGAACACGTCCGCACCACCTTCGCGCTGAATGAAGCCATAACCCTTGGCATCGTTGAACCACTTCACATTCCCAGTCTCACGAGACGACATCTGAACTACTCCGGATTTTTATTTTGAAGATCGCCTTGCTGGCATGGGCTCACCGCCCGTGCCGACGCAGCTTGCGCGAATATCCTGCAAGCGGCAGGCCGAGTATATGACAGGGAACAAAAAAAATTCATGACAGGGTCATTTTTGGCGGAATTTTGCTGAACTTACGCAGATACGGCAGACTAACGTGCTGAAAAGACACTGCAACTTCCACCCAGGGCCCACCCCATGACCCGTTCTCCCCTGCGCCGCCTCATCTTCGGCGCCCTGCGTCGCGTTCTCTACCTGTGGGTGCGCTCCGAAACCATCAACCAGTCCTCGCTGACACTCAAGCTCGACCGCAGCCGACCGGTGTTCTACGCCCTCTCCTCGCCTTCGCTGACCGACCTGGCCGTGGTTGACCACGAATGCACCAAGGCAGGGCTGCCACGCCCGGTGCTGCCGGTGGCCGTCGGCCCCTTGCAGGAGCCCGCGGCGTTCTTCTACCTGACCCCCGACCCCGACTGGCTCGGCCGCCAGGACAAGCGTGGCGCGCCGCCCACCCTCGAACGCCTGGTCGCGGCGATCAGCCAGCACGCCGAGGAAGACGCGCAGATCATTCCGGTCAGCGTGTTCTGGGGCCAGACCCCGGCCAGCGAGTCGAGCCCGTGGAAACTGCTGTTCGCCGACAGCTGGGCGGTCACCGGCCGCCTGCGCCGGCTGCTCAGCGTGCTGATCCTCGGGCGCAAGACCCGGGTGCAGTTCTCCGCGCCAATCCACCTGCGCGAGCTGGTGCAGCACAACAAGGGCCACGAGCGCACCGTGCGCATGGCCCAACGCATGATGCGCGTGCATTTTCGCAACCTGAAGACTGCGGTCATTGGGCCGGACATCTCGCACCGTCGCAACCTGGTCAAAGGGCTGGTGCACGACCCGTTGGTGCGCCAGGCGATCAGCGACGAGGCCGACCGCGAGAAAATCCCCTACGCCAAGGCCGAGGCCAAGGCGCTGCACTATGGCAATGAGATCGCCTCGGACTATACCTACACCGCGATCCGCTTCCTTGAAGTGGTGCTGAGCTGGTTCTGGAACAAGATCTACGACGGCATCAAGGTAAACCACATCGAGCAGGTGCAGGGCATCGCCCCCGGCCACGAAGTGATCTACGTGCCCTGCCACCGCAGCCACATCGACTACCTGCTGCTGTCCTACCTGCTGTTCCGCAACGGCCTGACGCCGCCGCACATCGCTGCCGGCATCAACCTCAACATGCCGGTGATCGGCGGCCTGCTGCGCCGCGGCGGGGCGTTCTTCATGCGCCGCACGTTCAAGGGCAACCCGCTGTACACCGCCGTGTTCAACGAATACCTGCACACCCTGTTCACCAAGGGCTTCCCGGTGGAGTACTTCGTCGAAGGCGGGCGTTCGCGCACCGGGCGCATGCTGCAGCCGCGCACCGGCATGCTGGCAATCACCCTGCGCAGCTTCCTGCGCTCCTCGCGCACGCCGATCGTCTTCGTGCCGGTGTACATCGGCTACGAGCGGGTGCTCGAAGGCCGCACCTACCTGGGCGAGCTGCGCGGCGCCAGCAAGAAGAAGGAATCGATCTTCGACATCTTCAAGGTCATCGGCGCGCTCAAGCAGCGCTTCGGCCAGGTATACGTCAACTTCGGCGAGCCGATCCGCCTGAACAGCTTCCTCGACCAGCAGCAACCCGGCTGGCGCGAACAGGCGCTGGGCCCGCAGTTCCGCCCGGACTGGCTCAACGAAACCACCACCCGCCTGGGCGAAACGGTTGCCCGCCACCTCAACGAGGCTGCGGCAATCAACCCGGTCAACCTGGTGGCGCTGGCCCTGTTGTCGACCAGCCGCCTGGCCCTGGACGAACGAGCCCTGACCCGCGTGCTCGACCTGTACCTGGCCCTGCTGCGCCAGGTGCCCTACTCGCCGCACACCACCCTGCCCGAGGGTGACGGCAAGGCACTTATCGAGCACGTACTGGGCATGGACCTGCTGGCCGAGCAGAAGGATGCGCTGGGTCGCATCCTCTACCTGGACGAAGCCAACGCGGTACTGATGACCTACTACCGCAACAACGTACTGCACATCTTCGCCCTGCCGGGGCTGCTGGCGAGCTTCTTCCTCAGCAGCTCGCGCATGAGCCGCGAACTGCTGGGCCAGTACGTGCGAGCGCTGTATCCGTACCTGCAGGCCGAACTGTTCCTGCGCTGGACGCCCGAGCAACTGGACGAGGTGATCGACCAGTGGCTGGCGGCGCTGGTCGAACAGGGGCTGCTGCGCAAGGAGCAAGACATCTACATGCGCCCCTCGCCCAGCTCGCGGCAGTTCGTGCTGCTGACGCTGCTGGCGCGCACCATCACCCAGACCCTGCAGCGCTTCTACATGGCCACTTCGCTGCTGCTCAACAGCGGCCAGCACACGCTGAGCGCCGAGGAACTGGAGGAGCTGTGCGTGATGATGGCCCAGCGCCTGTCGATCCTGCATGGCTTGAATGCGCCCGAGTTCTTCGACAAGACTCTGTTCCGCCACTTCATCCAGACGCTGGTACGCGAAGGGGTCTTGCGACCCGACAGCACCGGCAAGCTGGGCTACCACGACAAGCTCGCCGAACTGGCCGAAGGCGTGGCCAAGCGCGTGCTGTCGGCGGAGCTGCGCCTGTCGATCCGCCAGGTGGCCTTGCACCGCGATGAAACACCGGAACCTGCCGCGCTTGCCTGACTGGCCCGATCACGGCCTGAACGATACGCTGAACCTGTTCCATTCTGCCCATAAGGAAAGCCCCATGATCCGCTCCTCCCTGCGCTTCACCACCCTGTGCGCCGGCCTGCTGTTGTCGGCCAGCGCCCTGGCCCTGTCGCTTGGCGACCTGTCCCAGAGCGACGCCTCCGGCGGCCTGAAGGACGCCCTCACCCAAGGCGCGCAGATCGCCGTCAAGCAACTGAGCACCCCCGGTGGTTTCAGCAACAACCCGGACGTGCGTATCGAGCTGCCAGGCAACCTCGGCAAAGCGGCCAAGGCCATGAAGATGTTCGGCAAAGGCGACCAGGTCGATGCCCTGGAAACCAGCATGAACAAGGCCGCCGAGGCTGCCGTGCCGCAAGCCCAGGCGATCCTGGTGGACGCGGTGAAGAAGATGACCGTGACCGATGCCAAGGGCATCCTCAGCGGTGGCCAGGATTCGGCCACCCAGTACCTGAACAAGAGCAGCCGTGAGCAGATCCGCGCCAAGTTCCTGCCGATCGTCAAGCAGGCCACCGACAAGGTCGGCCTGGCCCAGCAGTACAACAGCTTTGCCGGGCAGGCCAAGGGCCTTGGCCTGATCAAGGATGACGCCAATATCGAGAACTATGTGACCGAGAAGGCGCTGGACGGCTTGTTCGAGATGATCGGCAAGCAGGAAGAAAGCATTCGCCAGAACCCGGCCGGTGCGGCCACCAGCCTGGCCAAGAAGGTGTTCGGCGCGCTGTGATGTCGAGCTGAAAACCAGTGGGGCTGCTGTGCAGCCCTATCGCTGGCAAGCCAGCTTCCACAGGTACTGCGCAACTCGTGTGGGAGCCGGCTTGCCGGCGATAGGAGGGCAAAGCCCTCCCGCTCGTTCCTCAGTTTTTCTTGACCCTGAACCACGCCGCATACAGCGCCGGCAGGAACAGCAGGGTCAGCACCGTGGCGACGATCAACCCACCCATGATCGCCACCGCCATCGGCCCGTAGAACACACTCCTCGACAACGGAATCATCGCCAGCACCGCCGCCAGCGCGGTCAGCACGATCGGCCGGAAGCGCCGCACCGTGGCCTCGATGATCGCCTGCCAACGCTCCATCCCTGCGGCGATATCCTGTTCGATCTGGTCCACCAGGATCACCGAATTGCGCATGATCATGCCCGCCAGGGCGATGGTCCCGAGCATGGCGACGAAACCGAACGGCTGGCGGAACACCAGCAGGAACAGAGTCACACCAATCAGCCCCAGGGGCGCGGTGAGGAACACCATGAACATCCGCGAGAAACTGCGCAGCTGGATCATCAGCAGGCTCAGCACTACCACGATGAACAGCGGCATGCCGGCGTTCACCGAACGCTGGCCACGCTCGGAGTCTTCCACCGTGCCGCCCACTTCAAGCAGGTAGCCATCAGGCAGCTCGTCCTTGATCTGCGCCAGCGTCGGCTGGATCTGCTTGATCAAGGTCGCCGGCTGTTCCTTGTCGTAGATATCGGCGCGCACGGTGACCGTGGGCAGGCGGTTGCGGTGCCAGATGATGCCTTCCTCGAAGCCGTACTCAAGGGTCGCCACCTGCGACAGGGCCACGCTCTGGCCGTTGTCGGTGGGCACCGCCAGGCTGCCCAGGTTGCCCAGCTCACGGCGCTCCTCTGGCGTACCGCGCAGGAGAATCTCGATCAGCTCGTTGTCTTCGCGGTACTGGCTGACGTTGCTGCCGGTCAGTGAACTCTGCAGGAAGCTCGACAGGTGCGCGGTGCTCACGCCCAGCGCCCGGGCACGGTCCTGGTCGATATCCAGGTACACCGCCTTGCTCGGTTCTTCCCAGTCCAGGTGCACGTTGACCACATGCGGGTTCTCGCGCACCTTAGCCGCCACCTCGCGGGCCAGGGCGCGGACCTTCTCGATGTGCTCGCCGGTGACCCGGAACTGCACCGGATAACCTACGGGCGGGCCGTTTTCCAGGCGCGTCACCCGCGAGCGCAGGTCGGGGAACTGCTGGTCCAGGGTGCCGATCAGCCAGCTGCGCAGGCGTTCACGGTCCTCCAGCGACTTGGCCAGCACCACGAACTGGGCAAAACTCGCCGCAGGCAGTTGCTGGTCCAGCGGCAGGTAGAAACGCGGCGAACCGGTGCCGACATAGGCGACGTAGTTGGCGATACCGTCCTGCTGCTTGAGCAGCGCCTCCAATTGCTTGACCCGCTCGGCGGTGTTGTTCAGCGAAGCGCCTTCGGTCAGCTTCAGATCGACCATCAGCTCCGGCCGCCCGGAAGCCGGGAAGAACTGCTGCGGCACGAAGCGGAACAACAGGATGCTGCCGACGAACGCGGCGATGGTCAGCACGATCACTGTCTTGCGTCGCCGCACGCACCACTCGACCACGCGCCGGACTCGTTGGTAGAACGGTGTTGCATAGGGGTCGGGGGCGTGCCCGTCGGCGCCGTGGCGAGCGGCGTGAAGCTTGGCCAGGTCCGGCAGCAGGCGCTCGCCCAGGTAGGGCACGAACACCACCGCCGCCACCCAGGACGTGAGCAAGGCAATGGTCACCACCTGGAAGATCGAACGGGTGTATTCCCCAGTACTCGAAGCCGCCGTGGCGATCGGCAGGAAGCCCGCTGCGGTGATCAGGGTACCGGTGAGCATCGGGAACGCCGTGCTGGTCCAGGCGTAGCTCGCAGCCTTGAGCCGGTCGTAGCCCTGTTCCATCTTGATTGCCATCATCTCCACCGCGATGATCGCATCGTCGACCAGCAGGCCCAGGGCCAGCACCAGCGCCCCCAGCGAGATCTTGTGCAGGCCAATGCCGAAGTAGTGCATGGCGGCAAAGGTCATGGCCAGCACCAGCGGGATCGCCAGCGCCACCACCAGGCCGGTGCGCAGGCCCAGCGAGAAGAAGCTCACCAGCAGGACGATGGCCAGGGCCTCGACCAGCACCTGCACGAACTCACCGACCCCGGCCTTCACCGCTGCCGGCTGGTCGGACACCTTGCGCAGTTCCATGCCTGCCGGCAGGCTCTGCGCCAGGCGGGCGAACTCGCCTTCCAGGGCCTTGCCAAGCACCAGGATGTCGCCGCCGTCCTTCATCGACACCGCCAGCCCGATGGCGTCCTCGCCCATGAAGCGCATGCGCGGCGCGGGTGGGTCGTTAAAACCGCGCTGCACCTCGGCGACGTCACCGATGCGGAAGGTGCGATCACCAATGCGGATAGGGAACTGGCGAATCTGCTCGACGCTGTCAAAGCGCCCGCTGACCCTCAGTTGCAGGCGCTCGCTCGAGGTTTCGAAGAAACCTGCGGTACTCACCGCGTTCTGTTCGCGCAGCGCCTGCTGCACGGCGGCGAGCGGCACCCCGAGGGTGGCCAGCTTGACGTTGGACAGTTCGATCCAGATCTTCTCGTCCTGCAGGCCGATGAGCTCCACCTTGCCCACGTCCTTGACCCGCTGCAGCTGGATCTGGATACGGTCGGCGTAGTCCTTGAGCACCGCGTAGTCGAAGCCGGCGCCGGTCAGGGCGTAGATATTGCCGAAGGTGGTGCCGAACTCGTCGTTGAAGAATGGCCCCTGCGCTTCGGGGGGCAGGGTGTGCTTGATGTCCGCGACCTTCTTGCGGATCTGGTACCACAGCTCGGGGATATCCTTGGAATGCATCGCGTCACGGGCCATGAACGTGACCTGGGACTCACCGGGCCGTGAGAACGAGACGATCTTCTCGTACTCGCCGGTCTCCATCAGTTTCTTCTCGATACGTTCGGTGACCTGGCGCGACACCTCCTCGGCGGTCGCGCCTGGCCACAGGGTACGGATGACCATGGCCTTGAAGGTGAAGGGTGGATCCTCGCTCTGCCCCAGCTTGGTGTAGGACATGGCGCCTACGGCCGCCAACAGGATCATCAGGAACAGTACGATCTGGCGGTTGCGCAGCGCCCAGGCGGAAAGGTTGAAACCCATCGGGACTTACTCCTTGGCCGCCAGGTTCACTTCACGGTTGCTGCGGTCCACAGGCCGCACCTGTTGCCCCTCGCGCAGCACATGGCCGCCCGCAGCCACCACCCAGTCGCCGGCCTCCAGGCCTTCGAGCACCGGCACGCTGTCCGCGCCATAGGCACCCAGACGCACAGCGGCGCGCTGCAGGCGGTTGTCCTTGCCAACCCGCCAGACATAGGCCTGCCCCGCCTCGGCGGTCACTGCCGACAGCGGGACTGCCAGCGGCGAACGTTCGGCATGATCGATGAACACCCGCGCGCTCTGGCCCAGCTCGGCAGGGGTGGCGTTGGAGATAAAGGCAATGCGCGCGGCAAATGTGCGCGAACGCGGGTCCGCCGCAGGGGAAAGCTCGCGAATCCGGCCTTCGAAAAGCCGGTTCGGGTGCGACCACAGTTCCACGCTGACTGTCTGCCCGACAGCAAAGCGGGCGAACTGTTGCTCCGGCAGGCCTATGACCACTTCGCGCTCACCATCGGCGGCCAGCGTGAACACCGTCTGCCCCGCTGCCACCACCTGGCCCACCTCGACCTGACGCTTGGCGATCACGCCGGCCTGGGGCGCGCGCAACACGGCGTACTCAGCCTGGTTACCGGCCACTTCGTACTCGGCCTTGGCCTGCTTCAGGCGGGCCATGCCAGCGCGGTAAAGGTTCTCGGCATTATCGAACTGGGAATGGCTGACCATCTGCCGATCCAGCAGTTTCTGGTAGCGGTCGCGCTCGGCGCGCACCAGCGCCAGGTTGGCTTCGGCCGCGGCCAGCTGGGCGCGGTTAGCCTCCAGTTGCAGGCGCACGTCCTGCGGGTCTAGTTCGGCCAGCGGCTGCTCGGCCTTGACCCGCTGCCCCTCCTCCACCAGGCGTTTGCTGACCTTGCCTCCGATGCGGAACGCCAGTTCAGGCTCGAAGCGCGCCCGCACCTCGCCCGGGTAACTGTCGGCGGATGCGCCGGCCGGCTGGGGTTGGACCACCAGCGCCGGGCGCGGTGCGGCAGGTGGCGCGGCCTCCTGGCCGCAGGCGGTGAGCAGCAGCACGGCAACGGCCGGCAGGGCGAGGGACAACGCACGACGCAACATGATGAATGACCTTTGGCAGAGGGCGCATCGAATATTTATACTGGCGAGTATATTAAGTCAGCGAATCGAGCCGGGGAAGCAGGCGCTTCAGAGAAAATCGATATTTAGTGGTGCGACGTACGCTGCAGCCGACCGCCCCTGGACCCGGTAAGATGTGCCCCTTTCACAGAGAATGCGGTCCCTCATGTCCAACGACGCACCCATCGGCCCCGGCCGGCCCAAGGACCTTGCCAAGCGCGAGGCCATCCTCGAAGCCGCCAAGCGCCTGTTTCTCAGCCTTGGCTATGCCAACACCAGCATGGATGCGGTCGCTGCGGCGGCAGGTGTTTCAAAACTCACCGTGTATAGCCATTTCACCGACAAGCAGACCCTGTTCGGCGCGGCGGTCATGGCCACCTGCCAGAACCAGTTGCCTGACCTGATGTTCGAATACCCCGAAGGCGCGGCGGTGGAAGACGTGCTGCTGAACATTGCCCGAGGCTTCCAGGCGTTGATCAGCAGTGACGAGGCCGTCCAGCTGAGCCGCCTGATCTTTGCCTTGGGCAGCCAGGACCCGGGGTTTGGCCAGTACTTCTACGCGGCGGGGCCCAAGCGGGTGATGAGCGGGATGGAAGCGCTGCTGCGTTGTGTCGACCAGCGGGGGCTGTTGCGGATCGACAACCCGTGGCAGGCGGCGGAGCATTTCTTCTGCCTGGTGAAGGGGGCGCCGGATTATCGGTTGCTGCTGGGGTGCTCGCCGGCGCTGGAGGGGGATGAGGCTGAGGCGCATGTGCGGGAGGCGGTGGGGGTTTTTATTCGGGCGTTTCGGGGGTAAGGGTTCGGGTTCGGGTTCGGGTTCGGGTTCGGAAGCCATTGTTTTGAATTTTTTATGCTCACTCGTAGGCGATGTCGACATTTCGGCACCTTTCCGCCTTTACGGCGGCCGACTTTT
>NZ_JBOBDQ010000010.1:0-129066 GCF_050586565.1 Pseudomonas sp. WC1 | reverse complement strand
ATCCCTCACCTTGGGGGAAGCGGTTTGGCCGTCGATAGGCCGCAAAGCGGCCTCGGAACTCAACGCTGGCATTTCGGGCAGAACACACTCGCCCGCTGGCCCAGCTTCACTTCGCGCAGCTCGGTGCCGCACAGTTTGCACGGCTGCCCACGACGCCCATACACGAACAGCTCCTGCTGGAAGTAGCCCGGCTGGCCATCGCCACCGATGAAGTCCCGCAAGGTGGTCCCGCCCTGTTCGATGGCCGCCGCCAATACTCGCTTGATCTCGATCGCCAGCTTCAGATAGCGCGCCCGTGAAATCCCGCCTGCTTCGCGGCGCGGGTCGATCCCGGCGGCGAACAAGGCCTCGGTGGCGTAGATGTTGCCCACGCCGACCACCACCGCGTTGTCCATGATGAACGGCTTGACCGCCATCGAGCGCCCCCGGGACAGCTGGAACAGGCGCTCACCGTCGAACAGGTCGGTCAGCGGCTCAGGTCCCAGGCGGATCAGCAGCTCATGGTTGAGTGGATCGAGGCTCCACAGCATCGCCCCGAAGCGGCGCGGGTCGGTGTAGCGCAGCATCAGCCCCGACTCGAGCTCGATGTCCACATGTTCGTGCCTGGCCGCTGGCAAACCCAGCTCGACCAGGCGCAGGTTGCCCGACATGCCCAGGTGGCTGATCAAGGTACCGACCTCGGCATTGATCAGCAGATACTTGGCGCGGCGCTCGACACTGATTATGCGCTGCCCCGACAGGCGCACGTCCAGGTCTTCCGGGATCGGCCAGCGCAGGCGCCGGTCACGCACCACCACGCGGCTGACCCGCTGGCCTTGCAAATGAGGCGCGATGCCGCGCCGCGTGGTCTCGACCTCTGGCAGTTCCGGCATGGCTCAGTGCCCGCCCAGTTCGCGGATGTTCTGCTTGAGCTGCTCGAAGTCGTATTCGGTCAGGCCGATGTAGTCCAGCACCAGCGGGCCGACCACGTCCCACTCGTGGTCCACGGCCTGGTTGCCCAGCACGCGGTAGGAGGCACAGATGTGCTCGGACATCTTCAGCACCGCCAGCAGGTTCTTCAGTTGGGTCTGGGTATTGCGCGAGGACTCGTCGCGGAACACCGCCAGGGCGTTGTGGTGGTTGGCGATGGCCGCGCTGATGTGTTCCGGCAGGCGCCAGGACTTGGCAGTGAAGTAGCCGACTACCGAATGGTTGGTGTTGAACACGCGGTTTTCGGTGTCCACCACGCGGATCTCGTCATTGGCCTTGGCGTAGGACTCTTCCAGCACCTCCATGTAGTTGGGGAAGCGCTTGTGCATCAACGGCACGCCGCAATCGTGGAACAGGCCCAGGGTGTAGGCCTCGTCCACGGCCTGGATGCCGGTGCGCTTGGCCAGGGTGAGGCAGGTCATGGCCACGTCCTGGGCGGTGTCCCAGAAACGGTTGAGGGTGACGATGGTCTCGTCGCTCATCTCGCCTTTGATCGACTGGGCATTGATCAGGTTGATGATCGAGCGGCTGCCCAGCAGGTTTACCGCGCGCTGGATCGAGCCGATCTTGTTCGCCAGGCCGAACTGCGCCGAATTGACCAGTTTGAGCAGGGCGCCGGACAGGCCCGGGTCCTGCGCGATCAGCTTGGCGATGGTCTCCAGGTCCGGGTCGGGCATGTACTGCTCGAACTGCAGGTCGACCATGATCTGCGGCTGTGGCGGGATGGTGATGCCCTGCAGGGCTTGCTGGATCTGTTCGGCGGTGAGTTCCTGGGACATACGTGCATTCTCGCTGGGGACGGGAGATTCTAACCCTGTACGCCGGCAGGGTAACTAGCAGTGGATCGTTGGATCCCAGAATTTCTTTAGCCGTGGGCGCAGACCACTTGGTCGCACCCACCAGCGAATCTCGGGCCAACACGGTATACTCCCGCTCTTTTTTCCCGGAGCGACGTCATGTCCCTGCCCAGCCTTCGCCTCAAAGCCAATGCCGACCGCCGCCTGCGCGCCGGCCACCTGTGGGTCTACAGCAATGAAGTCGATGTTGCCGCGACCCCGCTGCAAGGCCTGAAGGCCGGCCAGCAGGCCATTCTCGAAGCTGCCAACGGCAAGCCGCTGGGGGTTGTGGCCATGAGCCCGAACAACCTGATCTGCGCCCGCCTGCTGTCGCGCGATGCCAAGCTGCCGCTGGACAAGTCGCTGCTCGTACACCGCCTGAACGTGGCCCTGTCGCTGCGTGAGCGCCTGTTCGACAAGCCGTGCTACCGCCTGGTGTATGGCGACTCCGACCTGCTCCCAGGCCTGGTGGTCGACCGCTTCTTCGACATCCTCGTGGTCCAGCTGGCCTCGGCCACCATGGAAGCGCACAAGGATGAGGTGATCGCCGCGCTGGTGCAGGTGCTCAAACCCAGTGGCATCCTGTTCAAGAACGACTCCGCCGCCCGCGATGCTGAAGGCCTGGAGCGTTATGTCGAGACCGTCTACGGCGAAGTGCCGGACTGGGTCGCGCTGGAAGAGAACGGCGTCAAGTTCGAAGCCCCGGTGCGTGAAGGCCAGAAGACCGGCTGGTTCTACGACCACCGCATGAACCGCGCCCGCCTGGCCCCCTACGTCAAGGGCAAGCGCGTGCTCGATCTGTTCAGCTACATCGGTGGCTGGGGCGTGCAGGCCGGCGCGTTCGGCGCCAGCGAAGTGTTCTGCGTGGACGCCTCGGGCTTCGCCCTCGACGGCGTAGAGCGCAATGCCGCGCTCAATGGCATCGGCGAAAAACTGACCTGCATCGAAGGCGACGTGTTTGAAGCCCTGCGCGAGCTGAAAGCCGCCGAAGAGCGCTTCGACGTGATCATCGCCGACCCACCCGCCTTCATCAAACGCAAGAAAGACCTGAAGAACGGCGAGGCCGCCTACCGTCGTCTCAACGAACAGGCCATGCGCATGCTGACCAAGGACGGCATCCTGGTCAGCGCCTCGTGCTCGATGCACCTGCCCGAAGACGACCTGCACAACATCCTGCTGACCAGCGCCCGCCACCTGGACCGCAACCTGCAACTGCTCGAGCGCGGCGGCCAGGGCCCGGACCACCCAGTGCACCCGGCCATCGCCGAGACCCGCTACATCAAGAGCATCACCTGCCGCTTGCTGCCCAACAGCTAAGCCTCACAGGCTTCCACAGGTTTCGCGCTACGCGGCACCTGTGGAAGCCGGCTTGCCGAGGCTCGACCCGGTCCAGGCATCATGACGGCACCGCCAGCCGTCGATCCTCCCTGGGACAGCGCTCGAACCGTGCCCGATAACAGCGGGTGAAGTACGACGCCGATTCGAACCCACATGCGACCCCCACCTCCAGCACACTCATGTCGGTCTGGCGCAGCAGTTGCCGTGCCTTGTCCAGCCTTAGCCGCAGATAGAAGCCACTGGGCGTGTCGTCCAGGTGCAGGCGAAACAGCCGCTCCAGCTGCCGCCGGGTCACCTGCACGCCTTCAGCCAGCACCTGGGTGTTGAGTGGCAGCTCGGTATTGCGCTCCATCTCGCCGATCACCTTCACCAGCTTCTTGTTGCGCAGCCCATAGCGCGTGGCAATTTCCATGCGCTGGTGATCCTGGCGCGGGCGGATGCGCCCGAGCACGAACTGCTCGGACACCTGCACTGCCAGTTCGCTGCCGTGGGCCTGGGCGATCAGGTCGAGCATCAGGTCGATGGAAGCCGTGCCGCCGGCACAGGTGATGCGTCGGCGGTCGATCTCGAACAGCTCCTGGGTCGCCTGCAGGCGTGGATAACGTTCCTTGAACGCCTCCAGTGCTTCCCAATGCAGGGTGGCCCGGTGACCATCGAGCAGGCCGGCCTCGGCCAGTACCATGGCGCCCGTGTCGATCCCGCCCAACACCACGCCCTCGTGGTCGAGACGACGCAGCATGTGCTGCAACTTCAACCCATAGCACGCCAGTGGCTCGAAACCGGCCACCAGCAGCAGCAGTCGCCCGTGTTCACCCTCCCCCAACGCACCGTCGGCATTCACCGACATGCCATTGCTGGCCTGCACCGCACCACCGTCCAGGCTCAGCACACGCCAACGGTACAGCGGGCCACGGAAGCGATTGGCCACGCGCAGCGGCTCAATGGCACTGATGAAGCCCATGGCGGAGAAGCCTGGCAGCAACAGGAAGTCTATGGTTTGCAGCATCGCGTGCTCCGCGGCAAAGGTGGTCGCCTCCGTGCAAGTGTTGGTCGCCAGGGTGCGATTTTCCACCCTGCTGCCAGCGTAGCGTGTTCTCACGGCCCGCAGAGGCCGGATCCGATAACAATACGCACTGCCGATGGAGAGCCACCATGCATCGCTTTATCCGCCGCAGCCTGTTGTCCCTCGCGCTCAGCTCTACCGTAGCCACGCCGCTTTTCGCCGCCGAACCCGCCGCCTGCAAGGATGTGCGCCTGGGCGTGGTCAACTGGACCGATGTGATCGCCACCAGCGCCATGGCCCAGGTGCTGCTCGACGGCCTGGGCTACCAGACCAAGCAGACCAGCGCCTCGCAGCAGATCATCTTCGCCGGCATCCGCGACAAGCGCCTGGACATGTTCCTCGGGTACTGGAACCCGATCATGACCCAGACCATCACCCCGTTCGTCCAGGCCGGCCAGGTGAAGGTGCTCGACAAGCCCAGCCTGGAAGACGCCCGCGCCACCCTCGCCGTGCCGAAATACCTGGCCGACAAGGGCCTGAAGACGTTTGCCGACATCCACAAGTTCCACAAGGAGCTGGGCGGCAAGCTCTACGGCATCGAGCCCGGTTCCGGCGCCAATACCCAGATCAAGGCGATGATCAGCAAGAACCAGTTCGACCTCGGCAAGTTCCAGTTGGTCGAGTCCAGCGAAGCCGGCATGCTCGCCGCCGTCGACCGCGCCGTGCGGCGCAAGGAGGCGGTGGTGTTCTTCGGCTGGGCGCCGCACCCGATGAACGTGAACATCGACATGGTCTACCTCGGCGACAGCCAGGACGCCCTCGGCCCGGACGAGGGCCGTGCCACGGTGTGGACGGTGACCGCGCCGGACTATGCCCAGCGCTGCCCCAACGCCCATCGCCTGCTGGCCAACCTCAGCTTCAGCGCCGAGGACGAGAGCCGGATGATGCAGCCGTTGCTCGACCACAAGGACGCGCTGGAGTCGGCGCGACAGTGGCTCAAGGACCACCCCGAGGACAAGGCCCGCTGGCTTGACGGGGTGACCACTTTCGACGGCAAGCCAGCCGCGGACAACCTCAAGCTCACCGCCAACTGACACGGCCTCATCGCAGGCAAGCCTGCTCCCACAGGACGTCCACACCACCAGGGTTCATCGGCAACCCTGTGGGAGCCGGCTTGCCGGCGATAGGGCCAGCAAAGACACCCCAAGGAACTGATCAATGAACCACGACGTCATCATCACCTGCGCCCTCACCGGTGCCGGCGACACGGTCGCCAAGAGCCACCTGGTCCCGGTCACGCCGAAACAGATCGCCGAGTCCGCCGTCGAAGCCGCCAAGGCCGGCGCCACGGTGGTCCACTGCCACGTTCGCGATCCACAAACTGGCCGCTTCAGCCGCGATGTCAACCTCTACCGCGAGGTGATGGAACGCATCCGCGAGGCTGACGTGGACATCATCGTCAACCTCACCGCAGGCATGGGCGGCGACCTTGAGATCGGCCCAGGCGAATCGCCCATGGAATTCGGCCCGGGCACCGACCTGATCGGCCCGCTGGAGCGCCTGGCCCATGTCGAAGCGCTGCTGCCGGAGATCTGCACCCTGGACTGCGGCACCCTCAACTTTGGCGATGGCAACGCCATCTATGTCTCCACCCCCGCCCAACTGCGTGCCGGCGCCAAGCGCATCACCGAGCTGGGCGTGAAGGCCGAGCTGGAGATCTTCGACACCGGTCATCTGTGGTTCGCCAAACAGATGATCAAGGAAGGCCTGCTGCAAGACCCGCTGTTCCAGCTGTGCCTGGGCATCCCGTGGGGCGCCCCGGCCGACACCACCACCATGAAGGCCATGGTCGACAACCTGCCTGCCAACGTCACCTGGGCCGGTTTCGGCATCGGCCGCATGCAGATGCCGATGGCTGCCCAGGCGGTGCTGCTTGGCGGCAACGTGCGGGTCGGGCTGGAAGACAACCTGTACCTGGACCGTGGCGTGCTGGCCAGCAACGGCCAGCTGGTCGAGCGGGCCGCAGAGATCATCACCCGCATGGGTGGCCGCGTGCTCACCCCGGCCGAAGGCCGGGAAAAGATGAACCTCAAGCGTCGCTAATGTCCCCGCAGGAGCCAGATATGCCTTTCATCACCGACATCAAGACTTTCGCCGCGCTGGGTAGCGGCGTGATCGGCAGCGGCTGGGTCGCCCGCGCCCTGGCCCACGGCCTCGACGTGATTGCCTGGGACCCGGCCCCCGGTGCCGAGGCCGCACTGCGCAAACGCATCGCCAATGCCTGGCCAGCGCTGGAAAAACAGGGCCTGACGCCCGGCGCATCGCAGGATCGCCTGAGGTTCGTGACCACTATCAAGGAATGCGTGCGCGACGCCGATTTCATCCAGGAGAGCGCCCCCGAACGACTGGACCTAAAGCTCGACCTGCACGCCAAGATCAGCGCCGCCGCCAAGCCCGACGCGATCATCGGCTCCAGCACCTCGGGGCTGCTGCCCAGCGAGTTCTACGCGTCGGCGACCCACTCCGAACGCTGCGTGGTGGGGCACCCGTTCAACCCGGTCTACCTGCTGCCACTGGTGGAAATCGTCGGCGGTCGCAACACCAGCCCTGAAGCCATCGAAGCTGCGAAAAGCATCTACACCAGCCTGGGCATGCGCCCACTGCATGTGCGCAAGGAGGTCCCCGGTTTCATCGCTGACCGACTGCTCGAAGCGCTATGGCGCGAAGCCCTGCACCTGGTCAACGACGGTGTTGCCAGCACCGGCGAGATCGACGATGCGATTCGCTTCGGCGCCGGCTTGCGCTGGTCGTTCATGGGCACCTTCCTCACCTACACCCTGGCAGGTGGCGATGCCGGCATGCGCCACTTCATGGCCCAGTTCGGGCCGGCGCTGAATCTGCCCTGGACCTACCTCCCTGCGCCTGAGCTGACCGACAAGCTGATTGACGACGTGGTCGAGGGCACCTCGCAACAATTGGGCGAGCACAGCATTGCCGCTCTGGAGCGCTATCGTGATGACACACTGCTGGCGGTACTGGAAGCGGTGAAAACCAGCAAAGCCAAGCACGGTATGGCCTTCGGCGACTAAGGAGAAAACAATGCCCGCCCTGATCACCTACCGCACCCGAGTGTTGCCGGAGTGGGTCGACTATAACGGCCACCTGCGCGACGCCTATTACCTGCTGATCTTCAGCCATGCCACCGATGCCTTGATGGAGCGCATCGGCCTGGATGCCGATGCACGGGACCAGAGCGGGCATTCGCTGTTCACCCTGGAGGCGCATATCAATTATCTGCACGAAGTGAAACTTGACGCCGATGTGTGGGTGCAGACACAAATAATAGGTTTCGATAAAAAACGCCTGCATTTGTATCACAGCCTGCATAGCGATGGGTTCGACGGAGAACTGTCAGCCAGTGAACAGATGCTGCTGCATGTCGACGTCTCGGGTCCTCGCTCGGCACCGTTCGGCGAACACACCCTCGTTTTGTTAGGGGCGTTGGAAAAGCAACAGCGCGATCAGCCACCGCCAGAAATGGCAGGGCGGACAATTCGGTTGCATAGCTGAGGACCAAATGGCTGTTCACCACAAATGCCCTGGGATGTCGCAGGCACCCAGGGCCGTTGGCGGCGTGCTTCATGGTTAGTAATAGTTCTTTATTTCAGCAGCCCGTTCGTTCAGGCGGCGAATTTCATTGGAATATTCGGGATCGCCGAAACGCCCAAACTCTAAGTTAACATCAGGGTCAGACCACCGATAAAGCGTTTCGCATTCTGCTGCCTCTGGACAATCTTTCAGGTCAAATCCAATTGAGGCATAATACTTACCGTTATATAATTTGGATAGGAAGCCGAATTGATAAGGAGGAATAAGTCCCGGACCGCCGGGCTTCCACCCATCACGAAGGCCCATCAGATGGCCGAAACTATGCAAAAAATACTGGGGCCCATGCATAGCAAACACATAGTACGCGTTCTCGGGCCTTATACTTTTATACGTCACCGCCTTGGCCGGCACAAATTCACCACCCACAATTACCACGTCAGCTTTGTACTGCTCACGCAGACGAGCCACTCCGCTTGTCGCTGCTGTTTTTCCATTTCTAAAATCGTCCAGAATTTTTTCACCCTGACTCAATAAACCGTCTGCCGCATTAGTCGCAAGCCGGTGAACCACTTTAAGCTTTAGAGACAAGCCATCACCTTGATCACTCATTTCACTGAAAAACATTATTTCGTCCGTCATAATGTCAAACGCCGATGGGTTGGTCATCTGGCTAGTTCGCCAGGTCGTAAGAAGGAGTACATGGATCTCATGTTCCCTTTGAGAAGCTGGCCTTGGTAAACTGGCTTTAGCAATGCCTGCTTGCTTGACCGTTGCATCGTCCACTAGCAGACAGGGCAAACCCTGCGCTTCGTTTACCTCCATTAATCCATGCTGCCCATTACCAGTATTCTCCAGCAAGTAGAGTTTCCCATTGACAACCATCCGCCCCCTGAGTGAATCACCGCGGCGTGCTAAAAATATAAAGTTCGAAGCAGCGAAGGTGTCTTTCGACGTCACAGTAGCGCGAGGCTCGTCATCCAATACCCCTTCGCCAAACCAGTATGCGGCAGGTGTATACTCTCCCCCTGCAACACCACTATTATCAGACGGTTCAGGTGCGGTGTAGTTGCGCAGCCGAAACTTCAGCACTCGCCCATCCGCCAGTGGCATCGCGAGTAGCTGTGTCGACTCGTTCACGATCGTTGGGTGGGCACGCATCAACTGGATACTTTGGCCCGCAGGGTTATCCAGCAATACTTTCAGCCCCTCCCTGCCAGTAAACTGGGCTTGCTCTAGCGTCCGCCGGTCTACGGGTGGTTCAAGCTCAGCCAAGCGGGATATCTCCCCTGCAAACGCGCTAGCCAATGAAAGCAATGACAACGACACAATGCCCGTTGCCCATGCAACACCTCTAAACATAGAGCCTTTCATATGCACCTCCCTTAAAATAGGAGGTATTAATTACATCCCCACACCGACAAGACAACTGACAGAATTATCAGGTAACGCGCCCCATAAAAAACCGGAAAGCCATGAGCATCCGGGATCAGGCATGGGCGACATCTACCAGTGCTTAATAAGTGAGACCCAGCCCCCGATGCCGTGAGTGATCTCAGCGCCGGCTTTCTGGCTCGGCGATTTAGCCGTAAACGACCTGTTCTTAGCCAAAGTGGCCATGGTGGTTTTCTGTTCTTGCGGCCCTGGCGCCCCCGTCACAGAATCAATCGCAACCCACCCAAGCGAAGGAGTACAACCATGATGCATACGGACCTGATTGACCAAGACGATCTCCTGGGCCAGCTGCGTTCGCGAGGCTTCGACATTCCGGCCGACGCCAACCCCGAGCAGGCCTGCGAAGTGGTGGTGCGAGGGCTGACCGAACCTAATGTTCGGGCGCTCAAGGGCATGGTGGAGCAAATGTATAGCGGCAGTGCGACGATCCTGCCGGCAGTGCGCGAGGCCCTCGACAAGCAGTTGTTGCCGGCGTTGGCACAGTACAGCAAGCGCGCTTGAAATCATCGAATGAGGCATCCCCTTTCTTGAGCGACTTCTGAAGGGGGCGTTCAGACGTGGTTTGACCAGCGACCCCTTCATATGGAATCGCTGGTCAAGCCCACCCTCAGTGAGTTCAAAAGATCTCAGCGGGAACTGACTGCACGGCGGGCATGTTTACCAGCGGGCAGCGTGTGCAGGGCAAAGCGTCATGCCGTCAGTGCACACTGTAGTACTTCACCTTCTGTACTTTACCTCTGACATTACCTTTACTCTCCACGGTCACATTAGCCGCCCCATCAGCCCCACCTAACTTCGGTACGAAAAATTCCATGCTACTGGCGCTGTAACAACTGCTATCCGATCCGGTACGCCCCTCAAAACACAGCCTGGGGCTTGACCCTAGCCCGATTACCTTCACGCCCAAATCTTCCCTTGAGAAATCTACAGTAGGGCACACCTTTCCTAATTCAACCTCACTCTCTTTCTCAACTACAAATTGGCAAACAGGAGCTGTTTCACCCTTCGCCGTCATCTGAACCGCCGCAGCACCAGGAGTGCCAGCAACCAACCATCTAATCTTACCGTCAACACCGGCGCCGAGCCTCTGAAGCCGGTAGGGGAGAAGAGTTTCATCGACAGGGTTATGCATATCAATAATACTTCTCTCAATTTGGGAATTCCCCTCCATCGACCCGCTAATGACATAAGCTCCCGAATCACCCCCCCCATTTTCGCCAGGGTCCACCAGAAAAGCGATGCCAATAGGTTCCTGGGGAAGCATTGTCAGTCTCAGCGACCCAATTGCCTTGTCCCTCGTTGATCGACACATATCGCTAAACTCATTTTTATACACCATTGTAGCGCAGTTCTCTCCTATTAAGTAACGACCTGGATACGTGATCACCTTCATTGAATAAAGCAACTCGGCCGCTGACACCTTGGCTGAAAGCATCGCAAAACACAGTACTGGCGCGAGCAGAAGAAACCCTCGAACACCTCGAGACACCTTGAAGTTCATACTCTCCACCTCCATCGAAAATCTAACTTTTAATTAAATCAATAAAAATCCCCACTTTACGCAGCCTCACTCAACACACCGCATATATGTTTCATGCAGCGACCACATTCCACAACTAGCAAAATTACCAGGTATGTAAAAACAAAAAGCCCAGCCGCTGTAGGCGACCGGGCAATTACAATTAGCCCCACTCTATGACTGCCCTCCTCGCGGATATCCCGCGAAGAGGGCGCGCGTTCAGAGCCTCACACTGGCGAACGTCGACTCATTGCGCGCCTGACTAAGGGAGGCCATCGGCCCGCTGTGCGGCGACAAGGCCATGGCCTGAGGGATGGGCATCATCGCCACCTGCTGGGTGGTGTTCGAACCCACCCGCTCGTCACGCGGGGGAATGCCGAAGTATTCGCGGTAGCACTTGGAGAAATGCGGCGTGGAGACGAAACCGCACACAGAGGCCACCTCGATGATCGACATCGGCGTCTGCTTGAGCAGTTGCCGGGCGCGGATCAGCCGCAGCTTGAGGTAGTAGCGCGACGGCGAGCAGTGCAGGTACTTCTGGAACAGGCGCTCGAGCTGGCGCCGCGACACCGCCACATAGACCGCCAGCTCGTCGAGGTCGATCGGCTCCTCGAGGTTGGCTTCCATCAGCGCGACGATTTCCTGCAACTTCGGCTGGTTGGTGCCGAGCATGTGCTTGAGCGGCACGCGCTGGTGGTCCTGCTCGTTGCGGATGCGCTCGTAGACGAACATCTCGGAGATCGCCGCCGACAGCTCGCGGCCGTGATCGCGGCTGATCAGGTGCAGCATCATGTCCAGCGGCGCGGTGCCGCCGGAGCTGGTGAAGCGGTTGCGGTCGAGGGTGAACAGGCGGGTGCTCATGTTCACCCGCGGGTAGGCCTCTTGCATCGCCGCCAGGCATTCCCAGTGCACGCTGCAATCGAAGCCGTCGAGCAACCCGGCGCAGGCCAGCGCCCAGCTGCCGGTACACACCGCGCCAAGGCGACGCGACTGGCGGGCCTGGGCTTGCAGCCAGGTGACGTGCTCACGGGTGACGGTGCGCTGGATGCCGACGCCACCGCAGACGATGACGGTGTCTATCGGCGGGGCACTGTGCATGGCCGCGTCGGGGGTAATCTGCAGGCCGTCGCTGGCCCACACCTGGCCACCGTCGACGGTCAGGGTGTGCCAGCGGTACAGCTCGCGACCGGACAGCTGGTTGGCCATGCGCAGCGGTTCGACCGCCGACGCCAGGGAAATGAGGGTGAAGTTGTCCAGCAGGAGAAAGCCGATGGACTGGGGTGCTGTGCGGTTCTGGGTTGGGGTCCCGGAGGTGTACGACGTCATCGCGATTTCTCCTCACACAATGCAGGGTGTGCCTCAGGCGAGCACTGTTCTTGTAATGGCCCCGTTTCGTATGCAGGGGCTTTGCCAATCTCAACGCAAATGGCATGCCTGAATTTGAACGCCCATCCAATAAAACCCAAAAGCGACGTCGGCACGCGCCTTCCAGCGGCCTGGGCAATCAGCCTTGCGTCAAACGCAAACAGGCGAGCCAGCGCCTCTGCGCGTCACCCCTGAGCAAATCGGTAGCACTTGTGGGAAGCTTGCCCAGATGCGACAGACTTAAGTGTCACCGACAACGGTCCTGCTGGTAACGACAGGCGACGGCCGGTAGATGACAACCAATGCGCCAGAATGTGGCGCATTGGTCACGCACGGGCCAGAACGGCGCATCAGCATTCGATGACGCTGACCGCCAGGCCTCCGCGGGAGGTTTCCTTGTACTTGTCGTGCATGTCGGCGCCGGTGTCGCGCATGGTGCGGATCACCTGGTCCAACGAGATGAAGTGTTCGCCATCACCGCGCAGGGCCATCTGCACGGCATTGATCGCCTTTACCGCAGCGATGGCGTTGCGCTCGATGCACGGGACCTGCACCAGGCCACCAACCGGGTCGCAGGTCAGGCCGAGGTTATGTTCCAGGGCGATCTCGGCGGCGTTTTCCAACTGCGCCGGGGTGGCGCCGAGGACATCGGCCAAGCCTGCGGCGGCCATGGCGCAAGCCGAGCCGACCTCGCCCTGGCAACCAACCTCGGCGCCGGAGATCGAGGCGTTCTTCTTGCACAGGATGCCCACCGCCGCCGCGCCGAGGAAGAAGTCCACCACATTGGACTCGTCCACCGCGTCGGAGAAACGCATGTAGTAGTGCAACACCGCCGGGATGATCCCCGCCGCGCCGTTGGTAGGCGCGGTGACCATGCGCCCGCCGGCGGCGTTCTCTTCGTTGACCGCCAGGGCGAACAGGTTGACCCACTCCATGGCGCTCATGGTCGAGCCGATCACGTTGGGCTTGCCCAGCTCCTGCAGGCTGCGGTGCAGCCGGGCGGCGCGGCGGCGCACATTGAGCCCGCCGGGCAGGATGCCTTCATGCTTGAGGCCGTTGTTCACGCACTCCTGCATGGCTTGCCAGAGCTTGAGCAGGCCGGCGCGGATCTCGGCTTCGCTGCGCCAGACCTTTTCGTTCTCCAGCATCAATTGCGACACGCGCAGGTCGTTTTGCCTGCACAGGCGCAGCAGTTCGGCGGCACTGTCGAAGTCGTAGGGCAGCACGGTCTGGTCGGCGTCCAGCACGCCGCTGGCGGCCTGGGCGGCATCGACCACGAAACCGCCGCCCACCGAGTAATAGGTGTCGCGGTGCAGCTCGCCCGCCTCGCCTTCGGCAATCAGCGTCATGGCATTGGGGTGGTACGGCAGGTTCTCGTCCAGCAGCAGCATGTCGCGGGCCCAGACGAACTCGATGGGCAGGCGGTTGTCGAGCCTGAGCACGTTGGTTTCGCGCAGGTCGGCGATACGTGGGGTGATCTGGCCAGGGTCGATGGCGTCCGGCCATTCGCCCATCAGGCCCATGATCGTTGCGTTGTCGGTGCCGTGGCCGACGCCGGTGGCCGACAGCGAGCCATACAGCCTCACTTCGATACGCCGCACCTGCTCCAGTTCGCCGCGCTCACGCAGCCCCTGAACGAACAGCGCGCCAGCACGCATGGGGCCGACGGTGTGGGAGCTGGAGGGCCCGACACCGATCTTGAACAGGTCGAACACGCTGATGGCCATTGTCGAATCACCTCTTGCTGGGCTTGTCTCTGCGCGCCGGGCGCAGGGCGGAGCAACTGCTAGGCTGAAACAGTCGAGCCGCCTTGAATGCTCGCATCATCGGGCTTTTGCCCAGCCCCTCGCCGTCTGCAACCGACGTACTTTTGTCCAGCAGCGCCGCCGCTGAACTGGCCCTTCGTGCGCCGTTTTCCAGCGGCAAGACGACGCAAAAACCGAGGTATGAGGGTGGAAAAACCCAGTTGCGACATCGTCCGTACTGGATACGACCCGTCCTGTACTGGATACGACGCCACCAGTAGGCGATTGCCGAACGCTGGAGGATTATCGAAAGCGACTCGTATTGCACGGCCTCGCATCCTGCCCTCTGCAGGCCTGGTCGACCGGAGCCCTGAGAACGCTCGGCGACCCACGCGAACCCGAAGATAAAATCACAGGAGTCCATCCATGAAAGGTTCACCCTCGCTGTTGCTGGTCGCGTTGCTGTCCGCTCCGCTGTTGGCCCAGGCCGCCGAACCCGAGCAGTGCCAGACGGTACGGTTCTCCGATGTCGGCTGGACCGACATCACGGTCACCACCGCGACCACCAGCGTCGTGCTCGAAGCCCTGGGCTACAAGACCCACACCACCATGATCTCGGTACCGGTGACCTACAAGTCGCTGGCCACCGGCAAGGACCTGGACGTGTTTCTCGGCAACTGGATGCCGACCATGGAGAACGACATCAAGCAGTACCGCGATGCCGGCACCGTCGAGACCGTGCGCGCCAACCTGGAAAATGCCAAGTACACGCTGGCCGTGCCCCAGGCCTTGTATGACAAGGGCCTGAAGGACTTCGCCGACATTCCCAAGTTCAAGCAGGATCTCAAGGGCAAGATCTACGGCATCGAACCGGGCAACGATGGCAACCGCACCATCCAGAAGATGATCGACGACAACGCCTTCGGCCTGAAGGACGCCGGCTTCCAGATCGTGCAGTCCAGTGAGGCGGGCATGCTGGCGCAGGTCGACCGGGCGCAGAAGCGTGAAGACGCGATCGTCTTCCTCGGCTGGGAACCGCACCCGATGAACACCCGCTTCAAGATGCAGTACCTGACCGGTGGGGATGCCTACTTCGGTCCCGACTTCGGCAAGGCCACCGTGCTGACCAACACCCGCAAGGGCTACGCCCAGGAATGCGGCAACGTTGGCCAGCTGTTGAAGAACCTGTCGTTCGAGCTCAAGGATGAAAGCACCATGATGGGCTATGTCCTGGACGACAAGATGAAGCCCGAGGCGGCCGCGAAAAAATGGCTGAAGGACAACCCCGGCAAGCTCGAAGCCTGGCTCGCCGGCGTGACCACCGTGGACGGCAAACCCGGCCTTGAGGCGGCCAAGGCCAAACTGACGCAATAACGCAAGACGCCATGGCAACACCGCGGGGTGGGACCGTGCCCACCCCGGACTGATTTCAATCTTTGCAGGTGGAAGCTCGCTATCATGCTTATCGATCAGAAAATACCCCTGGGGCAGTACATCGCCTCATTCGTCGAATGGTTGACCCAGAATGGCGCCAGCTACTTCGACGCCATCGCCGCAGGCCTGGAATTCATGATCCATGGGGTCACCAGCGCCCTGACCTGGTTCAACCCGTTCGTGCTAATCGCCCTGTTCGCCGGCCTCGCGCACCTGATACAGCGCAAGTGGGCGCTCACCGTCTTCGTCGCCCTTTCGTTCCTGCTGATCCTCAACCTGGGCTACTGGCAGGAAACCATGGAAACCCTGGCGCAGGTCACCTTCGCCACGGTGGTCTGCGTGGTCATCGGCGTGCCGCTGGGCATCGCCGCCGCGCACAAGCCGATGTTCTACACCGCCATGCGCCCGGTGCTGGACCTGATGCAGACCGTGCCCACCTTCGTCTACCTGATCCCGACCCTGACCCTGTTTGGCCTGGGCGTGGTGCCGGGGCTGATCTCCACCGTGGTGTTCGCCATCGCAGCGCCCATCCGCCTCACTTACCTGGGCATCTGCGACGTGCCGCAGGAGCTGATGGACGCCGGCAAGGCCTTCGGTTGCTCGCGTCGCCAACTGCTGACCCGCATCGAACTGCCACACGCCATGCCGAGCATCGCTGCCGGGGTGACGCAATGCATCATGCTGTCGCTGTCGATGGTGGTGATTGCCGCCCTGGTCGGCGCCGACGGCCTGGGCAAACCCGTGGTCAACGCACTGAACACCGCCGATATCTCCCTGGGCTTCGAAGCGGGCCTGGCCATCGTGCTGCTGGCGATCATGCTCGACCGTATCTGCAAGCAACCGGAGCTGCCGGTAAGGGGTGAGGCATGAGCATCATTCGTTTCGAAGACGTCGACGTCATCTTCTCCAGCAAGCCGCGCGAGGCGCTGGCCCTGCTCGACCAAGGCCAGACCCGCGAGCAGATCCTCAAGCAGACGGGCCTGGTGGTCGGCGTCGAAAAGGCCAACCTGGACATCAACAAGGGCGAGATATGCGTGCTCATGGGCCTGTCCGGCTCGGGCAAATCCAGCCTGCTGCGCTGCATCAACGGCCTCAACACCGTGAGCCGCGGCAAGCTGTTCGTCGAGCACGAAGGCAAGCACATCGATATCGCCCACTGCACTCCGGCAGAGCTGAAGATGATGCGCACCAAGCGCATCGCCATGGTGTTCCAGAAGTTTGCCCTGATGCCCTGGCTGACGGTGCGCGAGAACATCAGCTTCGGCCTGGAGATGCAGGGCCGGCCGGAGAAGGAACGGCGCAAGCTGGTGGATGAAAAGCTCGAGCTGGTGGGCTTGACCCAGTGGCGCAACAAGAAACCGGACGAACTCTCCGGTGGCATGCAGCAGCGCGTGGGGCTGGCCCGGGCGCTGGCGATGGACGCCGATATCCTGCTGATGGACGAGCCGTTCTCGGCCCTCGACCCGCTGATCCGCCAGGGCCTGCAGGACGAACTGCTGGCCCTGCAGAGCAAACTCAGCAAGACCATCGTGTTCGTCAGTCATGACCTGGACGAGGCGCTGAAACTGGGCAGCCGCATCGCCATCATGAAGGACGGGCGCATCATCCAGTACAGCAAGCCGGAAGAGATCGTGCTCAACCCGGCCGACGAATACGTGCGCACCTTCGTCGCCCACACCAACCCGCTCAACGTGCTGTGTGGCCGCAGCCTGATGCGCAGCCTGGACAATTGCCGGCGAGTCAACGGTTCGGTGTGCCTGGACCCGGGCATCGACTCATGGCTGGACCTTGGCGAAGGCGGCTCGCTCAAGCGCGCACGCCAGGGCCAGAATGGCCTGGACATGCAGAACTGGGCGCCGGGGCAGGACGTCGGCTTGCTGGAGCGCAGGCCAACCGTGGTGCACGCCGATATCGGCATGCGCGAGGCGCTGCAGATTCGTTACCAGACCGGCAACAAGCTGGTGCTGCAGGATAACGACAAGGTGGTGGGGATACTCGGGGATACCGAGTTGTATCACGCGTTGCTCGGCAAGAATCACGGGTGATTTAACTGGGGCCGCCTTGCGGCCATCGCGGCTGAAGCCGCTCCTACAGGAAACGTGTAATCCTTGTAGGAGCGGCTTCAGCCGCGATGGGCTGCAACGCAGCCCCAATCAGTGGTTCAGCGTACGACGATCCCCCGCGAAGCCATGTAGGCCTTGGCTTCCGGCACCGTGTACTCGCCGAAGTGGAAGATGCTCGCCGCCAGCACCGCGCTGGCATGCCCTTCCAGGATGCCGTCGGCCAGGTGCTGCAGGTTACCCACGCCACCGGAAGCAATCACCGGAATTCCCAGCGCATCGCTGATGGCGCGGGTCACGCCCAGGTCGAAGCCATTCTTCATGCCGTCCTGGTCCATGCTGGTCAGCAGGATCTCGCCAGCCCCCAGGCCTTCCATCTTCTTCGCCCACTCCACTGCATCCAGCCCGGTGGGCTTGCGCCCGCCATGGGTGAAGATCTCCCAGCGCGGCGTTTCACCGGGGCCAGAGACTTTCTTGGCGTCGATGGCAACCACGATGCACTGCGAACCGAAACGGTCAGCCGCCTCGCCGACGAACTCCGGGTTGAACACCGCGGCGGTGTTGATCGACACCTTGTCGGCACCGGCGTTGAGCAGGTTGCGGATGTCCTGCACGGTGCGCACGCCACCGCCCACGGTCAGCGGGATGAACACCTGGCTGGCCATGCGCTCGACGGTATGCAGGGTGGTATCACGGCCATCGACGCTGGCGGTGATGTCGAGGAAGGTGATCTCGTCGGCGCCCTGTTCGTCGTAGCGCCGGGCGATCTCCACCGGGTCGCCGGCATCGCGGATGTTCTCGAACTTGACGCCCTTGACCACCCGGCCGTTGTCCACGTCCAGGCAAGGGATGATGCGCTTGGCCAGTGCCATGGTCGCTCCTCAGCCTTGGTAGTTGTCGCAGAAGGCCTGGGCCTCGGCGACGTCGAGGGTGCCTTCGTAGATGGCACGGCCGGTGATGGCGCCGATAATGCCCGGAGCCTTGGCGTCCAGCAGGGCCTTGATGTCGCCCAGGTTGTGGATGCCGCCCGAGGCGATCACCGGAATGCGCGTGGCTTCGGCCAGGGCCTTGGTGAAGGGCACGTTGCAGCCCTGCATCATGCCGTCCTTGGCAATGTCGGTGTAGACGATCGACGAGACGCCATCGGCCTCGAAACGCTTGGCCAGGTCGATGACCTGCACGCTGCTCACTTCGGCCCAGCCGTCGGTGGCGACGAAGCCGTCCTTGGCGTCCAGGCCAACGATGATCTTGCCAGGGAACGCCTTGCACGCTTCGGCGACGAACTCAGGCTGCTTGACCGCCTTGGTGCCGATGATCACGTAGCTGACACCGGCCTTGACGTAGTGCTCGATGGTCTCCAGCGAGCGGATGCCACCGCCGATCTGGATCGGCAGGGTCGGATAGCGCTTGGCGATAGCCGTGACCACTTCACCGTTGACCGGCTGGCCTTCGAAAGCGCCGTTGAGGTCGACCAGGTGCAGGCGGCGGCAGCCACCCTCGACCCACTTGGCGGCCATGCTCACCGGGTCGTCGGAGAATACCGTGGAGTCTTCCATGCGGCCCTGGCGCAGGCGCACGCAAGCGCCGTCCTTCAGATCGATAGCGGGGATAATCAGCATCTTGGCAACCTGTCTAATCGTTGGAATTCAGGGCTTCTCGAGCGCCCACAGGTCGCTTTCGATGCTCTCGAACCGCTCCTTGAGGTGCAGCTGAACATCGGCAATCGCCCTGTTGTAGTAGTGCGGTGCAATCTCTTTGCTGAACAACTCGAGGACCTCGGCCACCTCGAACGACCCCAGCTCCAGCTCGAAGCGGTCTTCGAGAAAGCGCTTGAGCGTATCGAGCGCCTCGCGCTCTTGCTCCGGGGCCAGGGTGATGACTGGCGCCTTGGTCCGCGACCTGCTCATTTACCAGCGCCCGTCCCAGGCGACGAAGTTCTGCAACAGTTGCAGGCCATGGGTATGGCTCTTCTCCGGGTGGAACTGCACGGCGAAACGCGAGCCTTCGGCCAGCGCCGCGGCGAAATCGACGCCGTAGTGGCCGCGCCCGACCACCTGGCCCGGCTTGCCGGCTTCGATGAAGTAGCTGTGCACGAAGTAGAAACGCGCACGGTCGGGAATGTCATGCCACAGCGGGTGGTCGATGGTCTGGCCGACTTCGTTCCAGCCCATGTGCGGCACCTTCAGGTGCTCGCCGTCTTCCTTCAGGTCTTTACCGAAGAAGCGCACCTGGCCTGGGAACAGGCCGATGCAGTCGACACCGTCGTTCTCCTCGCTGCGCTCGAGCAGCGCCTGCATGCCTACGCAGATGCCGAGAAACGGGCGGTCCTGGCTGACTTCGCGCACCAGGCTGTCGAAGCCCAGGCGGCGAATCTCGGCCATGCAGTCGCGGATCGCGCCGACGCCTGGGAACACCACGCGGTCGGCTTCACGAATCACCGCGGCATCGCTGGTCACCAATACCTTGCCGGCGCCCACATGCTCCAGGGCCTTGGCCACCGAGTGCAGGTTGCCCATGCCATAGTCGATCACGGCTACCGTCTGCATTTACAGGCACCCTTTGGTGGAAGGCATCTGCCCGGCCATGCGCTCGTCGAGGGTAACGGCCATGCGCAGCGCGCGGCCGAACGCCTTGAACACGGTCTCGATCTGGTGGTGGGTGTTGTGGCCACGCAGGTTGTCGATATGCAGCGTCACCAGGGCATGGTTGACGAAGCCCTGGAAGAACTCCTGGAACAGGTCGACATCGAAGCCGCCCACGGTGGCACGGGTATACGGCACATGCATCTGCAGGCCCGGACGGCCGGAGAAGTCGATGACCACCCGCGACAGGGCCTCGTCCAGCGGCACATAGGCATGGCCGTAGCGAAAGATGCCTTTCTTGTCGCCGATGGCCTGGGCGAACGCCATGCCCAGGGTGATGCCGACGTCCTCGACGGTATGGTGGTCGTCGATATGCAGGTCGCCCTTGCACTCGATATCCAGGTCGATCAGCCCATGCCGGGCGATCTGGTCGAGCATGTGTTCAAGGAAAGGCACACCGATTTCGAATCGGGCCTTGCCGCTGCCATCGAGGTTGATCGAGCACTTGACCTGGGTTTCCAGGGTATTGCGCTCGACGGAAGCCTTACGTTCGACCATCACCAGCTCCGCAAAATCATTGGGCGAAAAGGGCTCCATTATAGGCCCAGAACGCGCCGGCTTGAAACGCGGATGACATATGGCAGGGCAAGCAATTACGGGGGGATAACAGGCTTACAGGTCTATACAAGCGTGTAGTTGGGGCTGCTTTGCAGCCCTTTCGCCACGACAAACCGGCCCCCACAGAGATCGCGGCAGTGCAATACCTGCGGGAGCCGGCTTGCCGGCGATGAGGCCAGTACAGCTATATCAATGGAACAGAACGGCCGTCTTCTGCAGGGTGATCCACACCCCCCAGGCCAGCGGAATCACCACCACCGCCCAGGCCACCAGCACCAGCGGCAGGCTGCCCGGTGCCGCGTGCCACTCCAGCGAACGCGCGGAGTCAGTGCCCTTGTCATGGCTCAGTGCGCGCTCGGCCGCCAGTTCGGCGTCGCTCATGAAGTACTTGTCCGCCACCGGGCGCACCAGCATGTTGCAGATGAAGCCCAGCACCAGCAGGCCGGCCAGGATGTACAGGGTCATGTCGTAGGCCGCGGCCCGCTCCACGCCCGCCGCCAGCTGCGCCTCGCGCAGGTAGGTGATCAGCACCGGGCCGAGCACGCCGGCCGCCGCCCAGGCAGTCAGCAGGCGACCATGGATGGCACCGACCATCTGCGTGCCGAACAGGTCGGCCAGGTACGCCGGCACGGTGGCGAAACCGCCGCCGTACATCGACAGGATGATGCAGAACGCCGCCACGAACAGCGCCACGTTGCCGATGTGGCCCATGTTCGGTACCAGGCTGTAGAGGCCCACGCCCAGGGCGAAGAAGGCGAAGTAGGTGTTCTTGCGGCCGATGTAGTCGGAGAACGACGCCCAGAAGAAGCGCCCGCCGATGTTGAACAGGCTCAGCAGACCAGTGAAACCGGCGGCGATCGCGGCAATCTGCGCCAGTTGCGCGGCATTCAGCTCACTGAATGTCAGCTCGTTGCCCAACAGCTTGCCGGCGAACACTTCCTGCAGCAGTGGCGAAGCCATGCCGAGAATGCCGATACCGGCCGAGACGTTCAGGCACAGCACCAGCCACACCAGGGCGAACTGCGGGGTTTTCCAGGCCACACTGACGTGCACGTGGCGGTCGGTAACCATGGCGTTGGCTTTCTTCGCCGGCGGAGTCCAGCCTTCGGGCTTCCAGCCGGTCGGCGGCACGCGGTAGGCCAGGGCACCCGCGGTCATGAACACGAAGTAGATCGCGGCCATGGCGACAAAGCTCTGCCATACACCCACCTCGGTCGCGCTGCCGAAGTGGCCCATGAGCGCGGTGGCCAGAGGAGCGCCCACCATGGCACCTCCACCAAAGCCCATGATCGCCATGCCGGTTGCCATGCCGCGCTTGTCCGGGAACCACTTGATCAGGGTCGATACCGGCGAAATGTAGCCCAGGCCCAGGCCGATCCCGCCGATCACCCCCGAACCCAGCCACATCAGCCACAGCTGGTGGGTCTTCACGCCAATCGCCGAGATCAGCAACCCGCCGCACCAACACAGTGCCGAGACCAGGCCGGCCTTGCGCGGGCCGGCGTGCTCCAGCCAGCCGCCGAGCACCGCGGCAGAGCAGCCGAGGAACACGAAGAACAGGGTGTAGATCCAGCTGAGCATGGAGATCGGCCAGTCGCACTCGGCGCTGAACAGGCGGGCGACGAAGCCCATGTCGGCGGCGCAGGCCACCGGAGCGCTGACACCCAGGGCCTGGGACAGCGGCAGCCAGAAAACCGAGAAGCCATAGGCCATGCCGATGCACAGGTGAATGGCCAGGGCCGCCGGCGGCACCAGCCAGCGGTTGAAGCCCGGGCGGGCGATGATGCGCTCCTTCGACAGGAAGCCCGGCGTGCTTGCCGCCGCTCCCGCCGTGATACTGCTGTTCATGGATTGATCCTTTTGTAGGTGGGCTGTGCGCGTGGACGGCTCTGTATGGCTGCACGCAAGGCAGCCCGGCCGTTTCAGGCATCACCCGCGACAATGGGTCGCGGGGCGCCACGGGCGGGCGCAAGATTACCAGCAGCGGGTGACATGGAAGCAATCTGATATCGTGTTTTTTTCGTCAGCTGAATCGGTATTTCGCGTATTCAGGTGAGGTTGTGTCGCCTGTTCTGGCCTCATCGCGGGGCAAGCCCGCTCCCACGCATTGCCGAGGCAGGCGTGCTATCTGCGTGGGAGCGGCGGTGCGCCGATGCGACTTGCCCCGCGATGAGGCCAGAGCAGGCAACAAATGAACTGCCGTCAATCCCATTGTCGAAATGTCGGATAAGCAGTGCCTATACCCACGGCGCTATACTCGCCGCTGAAATTCATAATCGGACTACAAGGACTCGCCCATGAAAGCGTTCGGCAAAATCCTGGGGCTGGGGCTTCTCGGGTTGTTGCTGATCATCGTGGCGCTGGGCTTCGCCCTGACCCACCTCTTCGATCCCAACGACTACAAAGAAGAAATCCGCCAGTTGGCCCGCGACAAGGCCCACGTGGAGCTCACCCTCAATGGCGATATCGGCTGGAGCCTGTTCCCATGGCTGGGCCTGGAGCTGCACGAGGCCAGCATCGCCACGCTGAACAACCCCAAGGTGCCTTTCGCCGACCTGCAGATGCTCGGCCTGTCGGTGCGCGTGCTGCCGCTGCTGCGCCGTGAAGTGCAGATGAGCGACGTGCGGGTCGAAGGCCTCAACCTGACGCTGACCCGCGATGCCAACGGCCATGGCAACTGGGAAGACATCGGCAAGCCATTGCCCGACCCGGCCGTGGCCAATGCCCCGACCGCCACGCCGGGCGAAGCAGCAGCCGCCGAAGCGGAAAAACCGCAAGGCAACGAGCGCTCGGTCAAGCTCGACATCGACAGCCTGACCGTCAACAACGCCCGGGTGCTGTACACCGACGAGAAAGCCGGCCAGACCTACGGCGCCGAAAGCATTCAGTTGAGCACCGGCCCCGTGCACGAAGGCGTGAACATCCCGCTCAAGGCCAGCGCCTTCCTCAGCGCCAGCCAACCGAACCTGAAGGCGCGTACCGAGTTGACCGGCGAACTGCGCTTCGATCGCCGTCTCAAGCGCTACAACCTAGAGGACATGCGCCTGTCTGGCGAGACCTCGGGCGAGCCACTGGCCGGCAAGACCATGACCTTCGCCGCCCAAGGCCAGGTGCTGGTCGACCTGGCGGCCAATGTCGCCTCCTGGAGCGGTCTGAAGGTCTCGGCCAACCAGTTGCGCGCCCTGGGCGAGCTGAACGTGCGCGACCTCGACAAGGCTCCGCAGGTCAGCGGCGGCCTGTCCATCGCCCAGTTCGACCTGCGCACCTTCCTCGACGGTATCGGCCACCCGCTGCCCGCCACTGCGGACGCGGCAGCGTTCAAGAAGCTGGAACTGGTCACCCGCCTGCAAGGCACGCCGAACAGCCTCGCCCTCGAAGACCTGGCGGTGAAGCTGGACGACAGCACCTTCACCGGCCGTGTCGCCGTGGAAGATTTCGCCAAGCAGGCCCTGCGCGTGCGCCTCAAGGGCGACAAGTTCGACGCCGACCGCTACCTGCCGGCCAAGAGCGAGGAAGCCAAGGGTGCCACCGCAGCGCGCCAGGCCGAGGTCAAGCAGCAGGAAGCCACTGCCGTCGCCGGCGCCGGCTCCACGCCGCTACCCGACGCACCGACGCAAGTTGCCTGGAGCAGTGACAAGCTGCTGCCGGTCGACCGCCTGCGCGCCCTCGATCTACAGGCCGACCTGTCGTTCGGCGCGCTGACACTGGACAAGCTGCCGATCAGCGATGCACAGCTGACCGCCAGCGGCCAAGGCGGCCTGGTCACCCTGCAGACCTTGCGCGGCGGCCTGTACAACGGCACCTTCGAGGCCAAGGGCACCGTGGATGTGCGCCCTGCCGTACCGCAGATCGGCGTGAACACCAAGATCAACCGCGTGCCAGTGGAACACTTCATCAAGCGCGAATCCCCGGAGCAGGCGCCGCCGGTCAAGGGCCTGCTGACCCTGAACAGCGACCTTACCGCCACTGGCAACAGCCAGAAGGCGCTGGTCGATACGCTCAATGGCAATGCCAGCTTCACCATCAACGACGGCGTGCTGGTCAACGCCAACCTGGAACAGCAACTCTGCCAGGCCATCGCCACCCTCAACCGCAAGCAGCTCAGCGGTGAGCCCCGTGGCAAGGACACGCCGTTCCAGGAGTTGCGCGGCAGCTTGGTATTGCGTAACGGCGTGGCCAGCAACCCGGACCTCAAGGTGCGCATCCCAGGCCTGACCGTCAACGGTCACGGCGACCTCGACCTGCGCGTGCTGGGCATGGACTACAACGTCGGCGTGGTCGTCGAAGGCGACCAGCGCGCCATGCCCGACCCGGCCTGCCAGGTCAACGAACGCTATGTCGGCGTCGAAGTGCCGCTGCGCTGCCGCGGCCCGCTGGAGCTGGGCGCCAAGGCGTGCCGCCTGGACCAGGACGGCCTGGGCAAGGTGGCCGCGAAGCTGGCCGGCAATCGCCTGAAAGACAAGATCGATGAAAAGCTCGAAGAGAAACTCGGAGACAAGGTGAGCCCTGAACTCAAAGATGCATTGAAGGGGCTGTTCAAGCGATGACACCCCAGCAGTTCTCCAGCGCCGTGCTGGACTGGTACGACCAGCACGGTCGGCATGACCTGCCCTGGCAACAGGGCATCACCCCGTATCGGGTGTGGGTGTCGGAAATCATGTTGCAGCAGACCCAGGTCAGCACCGTGCTCAACTACTTCGACCGCTTCATGCAGGCCCTGCCCACCGTGCAGGCGCTGGCCGAGGCGCCGGAGGACGAGGTGCTGCACCTGTGGACGGGCCTGGGCTACTACACCCGTGCCCGTAACCTGCAGAAAGCCGCGAAGATCGTCGTCGAACGGCATGGCGGCGAGTTCCCGCGCAGCGTCGAGCAGCTCACCGAGCTGCCCGGTATCGGCCGCTCCACTGCCGGGGCCATCGCCAGCATCAGCATGGGCATCCGCGCGCCGATCCTCGACGGCAACGTCAAGCGCGTACTGGCCCGCTTCACCGCCCAGGCCGGCTACCCAGGCGAGCCGAAGGTGGCCAACCAGCTGTGGGCCAGCGCCGAGCGCTTCACGCCGATGACCCGGGCCAACCACTACACCCAGGCGATGATGGACATGGGCGCGACGCTGTGCACGCGCAGCAAGCCCAGCTGCCTGATCTGCCCGTTGCAACGCGGTTGCGAAGCGCACCTGCACGGCGAGGAGACCCGCTACCCCGAGCCCAAGCCGCGCAAGGCCCTGCCCCAGCGCAAGACCCTGATGCCGCTGCTGACCAACCACGAAGGCGCGATCCTGCTCTATCGTCGGCCCTCCACCGGCCTGTGGGGCGGCCTGTGGAGCCTGCCAGAGCTGGACAGCCTCGAGCAGCTCGAAGACCTCGCCTACCAGCACGGCCTGCGTCTGACCGGCAGCCAGGCCCTGGCAGGCCTGACCCACACCTTCAGCCATTTCCAGCTGGCCATCGAGCCATGGCTGGTGCGTGTCGACCCCGTCGGCGCGCACGTGGCCGAGCCCGACTGGCTCTGGTATAACCTCGCCACCCCGCCGCGCCTGGGCCTCGCCGCCCCGGTCAAGAAGCTGCTGCAACTCGCGGCCGACGAACTGATTGCAGGAGAGAAGCGATGACCCGCACCGTGAAGTGCCGCAAGTACAACGAAGAGCTCCCAGGCCTCGACCGCCCACCCTACCCGGGCGCCAAGGGCCAGGACATCTTCGAGCACATCTCGCAGAAAGCCTGGAAGGAGTGGCAGGACCACCAGACCATGCTGATCAACGAGAAGCGCCTGAACATGATGAATGCCGAGGACCGCAAATTCATCCAGGCCGAGATGGACAAGTTCTTCGCAGGCCAAGACTACGCCCAGGCCGAAGGCTACGTGCCACCCTCGAATTGACCCCGAAAACCGTAAGCGACGGAATTAATTTAAATTTTTTCAAAAAAGTCGTTGACGATCGGTTCGGAAATCTATTTAATGCACCTCGTCGCCCAGATAGCTCAGTCGGTAGAGCAGAGGATTGAAAATCCTCGTGTCGGCGGTTCGACTCCGTCTCTGGGCACCACCTTCAGCTTCTGGTGGTTGCAAAGTTACCCGAAGCGACACAAGAAACCCGCCTAGTGCGGGTTTTTTGTTGCCTGCGATTTTTCTTCTAGCTCCTTCATGCCCGGTTGATCGATATCAAAAAGCCACTTGCCATGCGCTCATAGGATGGAAGGTGGACATTCGAACGACCCCGCAAGGACCTCCATGAGCGAAGAATCCGCCACCCTTCTCCTGCCGTCGCCTGCCGAAACCGGCAGCAGCGCCAAGCCCACCCCTCGCACCCGCCGTCCGCGCCAGCGCAAACCTGCCGCCAGCGCCGCCGCGCCAGAGACCATTACCCAGGTCAGCCAGCAGCCCGCCGCCCTGGAAGTGGCCAACGCGCGCAAGGGCAGCAGCGAGGACAGCACCTCGGCACGCCTGCCGGCCAGCTACCCCTACCGCACGCGCATGCGCCGCCAGGACTACGAGAAGGCCAAGCACGACCTGCAGATCGAGCTACTCAAGGTGCAGAACTGGGTGAAGGAAACCGGCCAGCGCATCGTCGTGCTGTTCGAGGGGCGCGACGCCGCTGGCAAAGGTGGCACCATCAAGCGCTTCATGGAACACCTGAACCCGCGCGGCGCGCGGATCGTGGCGCTGGAGAAACCGTCAGAGCAGGAAAAGGGCCAGTGGTACTTCCAGCGTTATGTGCAACACCTTCCCACCGCCGGTGAAATGGTGTTCTTCGATCGCTCCTGGTACAACCGCGCCGGGGTCGAGAAGGTGATGGACTTCTGCTCGCCACTGCAATACCTGGAGTTCATGCGCCAGGCACCTGACCTCGAACGCATGCTGTGTAACAGCGGCATCCTGTTGTTCAAGTTCTGGTTCTCGGTGAACCGCGAAGAGCAACTGCGCCGTTTCATCTCCCGCCGCGACGACCCGCTCAAGCACTGGAAACTCTCGCCCATCGACATCAAGTCGCTGGACAAGTGGGAGGACTACACCGCAGCCAAGGAAGCGATGTTCTTCCATACCGACACGGCCGATGCGCCATGGACGGTGATCAAGTCGGACGACAAGAAACGCGCGCGGATCAACTGCATTCGTCACTTCCTGCACTCGCTGGATTATCCAGGCAAGGACCACAGCGTGGCACATGCACCGGATCCATTGCTGGTCGGGCGGGCGTCGCGGGGGTTCGAGGAAGATGAGCCGGAGGCGCTGGTGAGCTGAATACTTTGGGGCCGCTGGGCGGCCTCTTGGGTTTCTCGCGCAACTACGCTTCAATACGCGCCTTTACCAGTCAGCCCAAGGATCCACCCATGGCCACCAACACCAAGCAACAGAAACGCGCCAAGCGCGCCGCCACCAAGGCCAAGCAGAATCGCATGGTGCGCAGCGGCCAGGCGGTCAAGGCCAGCGCTGGCGACAGTGCCAGTGTCGAGCAGGTGTTCAACAAGGCCATGGAGTCGGGCAGCTACGACAGCCTGTTCGAAAAAATGAAGGAATCCCAGGAAAACGGCCTGGTGCCGATGATCTCGGTGTTCCTGGTCGACCCGCTGCTGGCGTTGGTGCTCAAGGGCCACAAGGAAGAGCACGCCACCGACTACATCGTCATGGTGTTCACCGCCTACCGCGCATGGCTCGACGGCATTGACGAGGACGCGACCATGGCGTGGCTGGAGAGCGACGAGTTCCAGAACGCCTATGTCACCGCCTCGGAGGTCGTGGCCAAGCAGCAGCAACAGCAGAAGCAGTTCGGCTGACCGAACAGTGTGTGTGGGCTTGCCCCGCGAAAGCGCTGCTGGATTCACTGACGCTATCGCGGGGCAAGTCGCAACGGCGCACCGCCGCTCCCACAACCAGCCCCAAAGGCAAACAAAAAGGCCGCGCCCTTCACAGGACGCGGCCTTTTCAGTTCACTTGTGGATCAGCTATCCAGCGCCACACGCGCAGCAGCGCCACGCTTGCGGTGCACCAGCAGACCAGCTGCCACCACACCAATGCTCAGGATTGCCGTGGCGATGATCTCGGCACGGTGATCTTCGCGCAGCGCCATCACCGCCAGCACGGCGATAATGAAGGCGATGGTCGCCCAGGTCAGACCCGGGAACATCCACATCTTGAACGAGATCTTCTCGCCCTTGGCTTCACGCTGGGCACGCATGCGCAGTTGCGACACGGCGATCACCAGGTACACCAGCAGGGCGATGGCGCCGGAGCTGGCCAGCAGGAACTCGAACACCTCGGCCGGGGCCAGGAAGTTGGCGAACACGCACAGGAAGGCCGCGGCGGTGGACAGCAGCACGGCCCAGTGCGGGGTGCCGGCCTTGGTGGTGCGCTGGGCAATGGCCGGAGCGTCGCCGCGCTTGCTCAGGGAGAAGAGCATGCGCGAAGAGGTGTACAGCGCCGAGTTCAGGCAGCTGGTCACGGCGATCAGCACGACGATGTCGACGATCAGCTTGGCGTTCGGCACACCGATCAGGCTGAGGACAGTCTGGTAGGAACCTTTCTCGGCCAGGGTTGGGTCGTTCCACGGCACCATGGCCACGACCAGGAAGATCGACACCAGGTAGAACAGGCAGATTCGCCAGATCACCGAGTTGGTGGCGCGGCTGATCTGCTTGCCCGGATCCTTCGATTCGGCGGCGGCGATGGTGACGATCTCGGTCCCCATGAACGAGAACATGGTGGTCAGCATGGCGGCCAGCACGGCGCCCAGGCCATTGGGCATGAAGCCCTGGGTATCGAACAAGTGGCTGACGCCGCTGATCTGGCTGCTCGGCACCATGCCGAACATGGCCGCGCAGCCGACAACGATGAAGCCGATGATTGCCAGCACCTTGAGCAGGGCGAACCAGAACTCGAACTCACCGTAGTTCTTCACGCTGAACAGGTTGGTGATGGTCAGCGCCAGGGTAATGATCAACGAGAACGCCCACAGGTCCACCGACGGGAACCAGGCATGCAGGATGGCGGCGGCGGCGTTGGCCTCCAGCGGAATCACCAGCACCCAGAACCACCAGTACAGCCAGCCGATGGTGAAACCGGCCCAGCGCCCGATGGCGCGGTCGGCGTAGGTGGAGAAGGAACCGGTGTCAGGCGAGGCGACGGCCATTTCGCCGAGCATGCGCATCACCAAAACGACCAAGGTACCGGCCGCGGCGTAGGCCAGCAGCACGGCGGGGCCGGCGGCGGCGATGGCGTGGCCGGAGCCGACGAACAGCCCTGCGCCGATCACGCCGGCGATGGACAGCATGGTCACATGCCGTTGCTTGAGCCCCTGAGCGAGGTCATTGGAATTGTTACCGCTCATAAAACTACCTTTGTAAGGAGGTGGACTACACGAATGACTGGCCAGCGCGCCGGGGAGTGGATAGGCGTCGCCGCATTCAGTGGTTTGCAGAGGGCAATAAGCGGGCCAGGTGAGAATGACTTTCGTCTGAAATGTTTCTGCCTCCAATAACGGCGCGGCTTGCAGGGCATTGTGCCAAGCTTTGACCGAAAGGTCGCCAAATCCCCATGCCAAGTCTGGATTACGGAAATACCCACTTACAAATGCACCAAAGGTGCTCCTCGGTAACACCTGCGCACGAATTTTGCGCAACAGAAAGCGCAACCAACAGGCGCAACCTTGCCCCCGTCAAGTCCGCGACACAGTGCCACCCGGCTAAAAACGGCTTCCCAGACCGGGCCAAAGCTGGCACCATCGCGCCTTTTTTCATCAAGGCTCCGGTGCTGGGCAAAACGCTATTGCGGACATCCTGGCGACAGTCCACTGCAGCGATGCGACAAACTGTCCCACCAGCGACCCGAGCACCCCGCGACCCGGTTGGCCGCCGTTGCGCCGCTATGCTAGCGTGGCGCTCGCCAGGAAGGCCGCCAACAGCTGGGAACGCACCCGAACACATGAGGACCGCAAATGGCTCAGGCCACGCCCGCGCTGGAAATCCGCAACCTGCACAAACGCTATGGCGAGCAGGAAATTCTCAAGGGCATTTCGCTGACCGCGCGCGACGGTGACGTGATCTCCATCCTCGGCTCGTCCGGCTCTGGCAAGTCCACCCTGCTGCGCTGCATCAACCTGCTGGAGAACCCGCACCAGGGCGAGATCCTGATCGCCGGCGAAGCCCTCAAGCTCAAGGCGCAGAAAAACGGCGACCTGATCGCCGCCGACAACCGCCAGATCAACCGCCTGCGCAGCGAGATCGGCTTTGTCTTCCAGAATTTCAACCTGTGGCCGCACATGTCGATCCTCGACAACATCATCGAGGCGCCGCGCCGCGTACTTGGCCAGAGCAAGGCCGAGGCCATCGAGCATGCCGAGGCGCTGCTGAACAAGGTCGGCATCTTCGACAAGCGCCACAGCTATCCCGCCCAGCTTTCCGGTGGCCAGCAGCAACGTGCCGCCATCGCCCGTACCCTGGCCATGAAACCCAAGGTCATCCTGTTCGACGAGCCAACCTCGGCGCTCGATCCGGAAATGGTCCAGGAAGTGCTTAACGTCATCCGCGCATTGGCCGACGAAGGCCGTACCATGCTGCTGGTGACGCACGAGATGAACTTTGCCCGCCAGGTGTCCAGTGAAGTGGTCTTCCTGCACCAGGGCCTGGTCGAAGAGCAAGGATCGCCGCAGCAGGTCTTCGAGAACCCGACCTCGGCGCGTTGCAAGCAATTCATGTCCAGCCACCGCTAACGGAGCAATACATGCAGACCTACAAGAAGTTCCTCCTGGCAGCTGCTGCCACGCTGGTGATGTCGGCCAATGCCATGGCCGCGGAAAAACTGCGCATGGGTATCGAAGCTGCCTACCCACCGTTCAACAACAAGGACGCCAGCGGCCAGGTCGTCGGCTTCGACAAGGACATCGGCGACGCCCTGTGCGCCAAAATGAAAGTCGAATGCGAAGTGGTCACCTCCGACTGGGACGGCATCATCCCCGCCCTGAACGCCAAGAAGTTCGACTTCATCGTCTCCTCGCTGTCGATCACTGACGAGCGCAAGCAGGCCGTGGACTTCACCGACCCGTACTACTCCAACAAGCAGCAGTTCATCGCGCCGAAGAACGTCGACTTCAAGACTGACGACAAATCGCTCGAAGGCAAGACCATTGGCACCCAGCGCGCCACCCAGGCCGCTACCTGGCTGGACGATCACGGCGGTATGGACGGCAAATTCAAGGTCAATCTGTATGACGGCCAGGAAAACGCCTACCTGGACCTGACCTCCGGCCGCGTCGACGCCATCCTCGCCGACAAGTACGCCAACTTCGACTGGCTGAAATCCGAAGCCGGCAAGAATTACGAGTTCAAGGGCGACCCGGTCAACGAGAGCGACAAGGTCGGCATCGCAGTACGCAAAGGCGACAACGAGCTGCGCAACAAGCTCAACGCTGCGCTGAAGGAAATCGTCGCCGACGGCACCTACAAGAAGATCAACGACAAGTACTTCCCGTTCAGCATCTATTGATTCGCCCCGACAGGCATCGCCGCCCTGGCGGTGCCTGTCCCTTGAACAAACTTACCCATGAATATCGACCTGCACGGATTCGGCCCGGCCATGATGGCCGGCACCCTGATGACCGTAAAACTGGCGCTCTGCGCCTTGCTGCTGGGGCTGGTCCTGGGCCTGCTCGGCGCCCTGGCCAAGACCTCGCCGGTCAAGCCCTTGCAATGGCTTGGCGGCACTTATTCCACACTGGTGCGCGGCGTTCCCGAACTGCTCTGGGTGCTGCTCATCTACTTCGGCACCGTCGGGCTGATGAACAGCCTTGGCGAACTGCTGAACATGCCTGGCCTGGAGCTCAGTGCCTTCACTGCCGGCGTGATCGCCCTCGGCCTGTGCTTCGGCGCCTACGCCACGGAAGTGTTCCGTGGCGCGATCCTGGCCATCCCCAAGGGGCATCGTGAAGCAGGCCTGGCCCTGGGCCTCTCCAAGGGTCGCATCCTGTCGCGGATCATCCTGCCGCAGATGTGGCGCATCGCCCTGCCGGGCCTGGGCAACCTGTTCATGATCCTGATGAAGGACACTGCGCTGGTGTCGGTGATCGGCCTGGAAGAGATCATGCGCCACGCGCAGATCGGCGTGACCGTCACCAAGGAGCCGTTCACCTTCTACGCCGTGGCCGCCTGCATCTACCTGGGCCTGACCGTGATTGCCATGACCGGCATGCACTTCCTGGAAAAGCGCGCCGCTCGCGGCTTCATGAGGGCCGAATAAATGAACTGGGAAGTCATCATCAAGTGGCTGCCACGCCTGGCCCAGGGTGCCACCCTGACCCTGGAGCTGGTGGCCATCGCCGTCATCGCCGGCCTGATCCTGGCCATACCGTTGGGCGTGGCGCGCTCGTCGCGTCACTGGTATGTGCGCGCCCTGCCCTTCGGTTACATCTTCTTCTTCCGCGGCACGCCGCTGCTGGTGCAGCTGTTCCTGGTGTACTACGGCCTGGCCCAGTTCGACGTGGTGCGCAACAGCTCGCTGTGGCCGTACCTGCGCGATCCGTTCTGGTGCACGGTGCTGACCATGACCCTGCACACCGCCGCCTACATCGCCGAGATCCTGCGCGGTGCTTTGCAGGCGATCCCCAAGGGCGAGATCGAAGCGGCCCGAGCACTGGGCATGTCGCGGGGCAAGACGCTGCTCTACATCATGCTGCCGCGTGCCGCGCGCATCGGCCTGCCGGCCTACAGCAACGAAGTAATCCTGATGCTCAAGGCCAGTGCGCTGGCCAGTACCGTCACCTTGCTGGAATTGACCGGCATGGCACGGACCATCATTGCCCGCACCTACCTGCCGGTGGAGATCTTCTTTGCCGCCGGGGTGTTCTACCTGTTGATCTCGTTTGTGCTGGTTCAGGGTTTCAAAGTGCTGGAGCGCTGGCTGCGCGTGGATGCCTGCCAAGGGCGTTGAGGCTGTAAACAACATCGGGGCCGCATGGCGGCCCCCATCGATAGTGCTGCGGTACCTGCATGCCGACCACGCCTTACCTCCACGACCAGCACCTGTTCGAGCGCTTCCAGGCCCTCGACCACTTCCTGCTCCAGCACCAGCAGTTGTGGCGCCCGCGCCCGTTCAACCACTTGCGCCTGGGCTGGGAAGACAAGCACGTCGAGCTGTCCCACTGGCTGCGCCAACGTACCCTTGAGCAAGCTGAAGCACCCGAGCAACCTGCAGCCCCAGCCCCATTTCCGCAACTGGCGGCCCAAGCGTTGGCACTGTCCGTCGTCGGCGAGCTGCCCGATGCCGGCTTGCACCCCGCCGGGCACCGTCTCGACGTCAACGTCCCTGGCCGCAAGTGGCAGCAGATCGAAGCCTTCAGCCGCCGCCTGGCGTTCAGCCAGCCTGCGCAGCACTGGCTCGACTGGTGCTCTGGCAAAGGCCACCTGGGCAGGCGCCTGCTGCAACCCGGCCAGCAGCTGACCTGCCTGGAGTACGACGCCGAGCTGGTCAGCGCCGGCAAGGCACTGAGCGAACATCACCACCTGGCTGCCACCCATGTCCACCAGGACGTCATGGCCATGGACAGCGCCCGGCATCTGGATGGCGACAAGAGCGCGGTCGCCCTGCACGCCTGCGGCGACCTGCATGTGCGGCTGCTGCAACTGGCAAGCCAGCAGGGGTGCCGACAGATCGCGGTCGCACCCTGCTGCTACAACCGCATCCAGGGCAAGCGCTATCAGCCACTCTCCGGCGCCGCCCAGGCCTCGGCCCTGGCATTGACCCAGGAAGACCTGGGCCTGCCACTGAGCGAAGCGGTCACCTCCAGCCAGCGCACTCGGCGCCAGCGCGACCAGTCCATGGCCCGCCGCCTCGGGTTCGACCTGCTGCAGCGCCAGCAACGGGACGTGGACGAATACCTGCCCACCCCTTCGCTGCCGGTCAGCTGGCTGGCAAAGCCTTTCGAGCACTACTGTCGCGACCTGGCCGAGCTCAAGCAACTGACGATCAACGGCCAACCCGACTGGGTTGCCCTGGAGGCAGCCGGCCAGCAACGCCTGGCCCAGGTACGCAACCTCGAACAGGTACGCAACCTGTTCCGCCGGCCACTGGAGATGTGGCTGGTGCTCGATCGCGCCCTGTTCCTGCAGGAGCAAGGCTATTCGGTACGGCTAGGCGTGTTCTGCGATTACCCGCTGACCCCGCGCAACCTGTTGCTGCTGGGTGAGCGCGACGCAACGCCGCAGCGCGGTTGACAGCCTGTGGATAACTCTGTGTACAAGCTTGTGATGAAAATCACGAAATCTTGGATCCTTGGGCTATTTGCGCTGCTTTGCTTATTCCGTCGTGGGCCTCAAAGCCAGTAAAAACAGGCCTTTGCGCAAAGACCGGTGGTAGCGCCTGTCGGCATGCCTTTCGCGCAAGCGGTCAATGCCACTTGTGCATAAGCAATTTTGCCAAGCGCTTTGGCGGGGTAGTTGTCAAGCCAGTTTGAGCAAGCCCATGCCTACCAGCAGCAACGCAAGACCCAACCAACCACGCCCGGCCAGACGCTGACCGAACAAGGCCCAGCCCATGGCCACGGTGGCAAGGATGCCAAAGCCACCCCAGATGGCGTAGGCCAGCGACAGGTCGATGTCCTTAACCGCCTGCGCCAGCGCGGTGAACGCCGCCAGCACGCAGAGGATCGAGGCCAGGCCCAGGCCCTTGCGGCGGAAACCGTCGGAATACTTGAGCAGCAGGTTGGCCAGTACCTCCAGCACGATGGCCAGGCCCAGCCAGGCAAATGGAATCAGCATGGCACGGCCTCACCTTCACGCTCGACGGGCTTGGCGCGGGTACCGGCCTTGACCAGCAGGATGCCGGCGATCATCACCGCCAGGCCCAGGGCCTTGGTCCAGCCCAGGCTTTCACCAAGCCAGAGCACACTGATCAAGGTGATCAGCACGATGCCGAACCCTTCCCACAGCGCGTAGGCCACACCCACCGGCACGCGCTTGACCGCCAGGGCCAGGAAGAAATACGACAGACAGATCATGACGTACATGACGGCATGCCCCATCACAGGGAAATGAGTGGCGGCGAGTTTCATCGACGCCGTGCCGATCACCTCGAAGGTGATGGCGACAATCAGGTAGATCCAGGAACGCATGGTGCCCTCCCATGGGCGACAGCGGCCGAGCGCACAGGCATCGGCGCCGGACAGAGACGTTTACGGCTGTAGAGGGAGGGTGGCGCTAGAGGTCGCCGGTCCAGTGACGTTCACGGGAGACCAGGCGGGAAGAGGAGAGGAGCTTGAAAGCTTTACTGTTCAACATAATGAACACAAGATTAGCTTAGCTGATCGATTTAGTCAAAATGATAGGTTGAGACTAATTATTTTTCGGGAAAAATGGACTTCTCAAGAAGAAACCCCGTAAAGCTTGGTGAAAGCTTCGTAAATTATAATCCCCACACTGTCCATACAGGAGCCAGCTTGCCCCGCAATAGCCAGCAAAGCCAATCCTGCGACAAACCGTCGCCATTGAGAAAAACTCAAAATTAATTATTGTTTTACGATAATTATTCAAGAATAATCCGCTCCGTTCATCACTGTACGGAGGCACCCCATGAACAGTAGATCCGTGGCCTATGCGCGTTCGCGCCTACGCACCATCGGCGCATTCGCCGCCTACCTGGCCTGGACAACCGCGGTCGTCGAGCTGACCATCACGCCCTTGCTCTTCATCTTCGACTTCCCCGAGATTTTCAACGGCTACCTGCAAGCCTACGGCGACCAGATGCCGCTGCTGCTCGAACCCGGCTACCAGGCATCCCCCCTGGCCATCGGCCTGGTACTGGCGGTGGACATGATTCCCACGCTGATTTCCGTTGTGGCCCTCAGCCTGACCGGCCTGTTCTTCCACCGCCTCTCGCGCGGGCAGACCTGGACCTCGGCCAACATCAAGCTGCTGTGGTGGGTCGGCCTGCTGTGCATCTTCACCCCGCTGCTGTGGCCGGTGACCTACACCTTGCAGGGCCTGGCCCTGGCCATCGACCTGCCGGCCGGCGAAAGGAGCTTCAGCTTCTCGATCGGTGTATCATCGCAGGCTGTCTACGAGATCATGAAAGGCATCCTGCTGTGTGCCTTCTCGCTGCTCATGCGTGACGCCAAGACCATCAGCGATGAACACAACTGTTATGTCTGACTGCTTCCTATGCCGATAATCATCCGCCTCGACGTCGTCATGGCCCGGAACAAGATGCGTTCCAAGGACCTGGCGGAAATCATCGGTATCACGGAAGCGAACCTGTCGCTGCTGAAGAACGGCAAGATCAAGGGTTTCAAGATCGAGACCCTGGAGAAGCTGTGTCGCGCCCTGAACTGCCAGCCCGGTGATTTGCTGGAGTTCAGCGACGAATGATCAAGGACTGCAACACCCATGGCACTTTTCCACAATGGCCTGGCCGCCCTCGTGCTGGCCTGCCTGGCCCTGGCCCTGACCGGCTGCGGCCCGAGCTACACCTATAGATACTCGCCACCGCCCAGCGCGCATGGCATGAACTGCATCAACAGCTGTTCGACGGAGCGCAACCACTGCCAGCAGATGGCCCGCCTGCAGGACAACAGCGAACGTGCGCTGTACCAGGCCGAGATGAGGGCCTACCAGTACTGCCAGAACGGCAAGAGCAAGAAGGAAGCGCGTCACAGTTGCCACTACCCGAGCTACCCCTTCAACACAGGGAGCAGCTACAGTTGCGGCAATGACTACGACTCCTGCTACATGGCCTGCGGCGGCACCATCCAGCGCATCCTGAACAAAGACTGATCCCGGAACGGACTCGAACATCGTGAAACACACCAAGCCTTTCGCCCTGCTGACCCTAGCCCTGGCCATGACCGGCTGCGCCAACAGCCTGCCAAGCAGCAAGCCGGCCCCGTTGAACTGGAACATGCCCGGCATGCAGCTGGGCGGTGACCGCGGCCTGCCCCTGCACAACGCCGACGGCAGCTGCCGCAAGCGCGGCTGCGACAACGGCAAGCTGTTCTTCAACCCCGGCCAGCCCGAGCCAAGCGTCAACTCCATCCACCGCGGCTGGTAGGAAAATTCTCCTTTCAGTTCGGTGACTTAGGGTTTTGTGCGGTGGATGCAACGAAGTGGTTTACAGCGCCGAATCCATCGCTATAATGACGCCCCTGTGCCGGTATAGCTCAGATGGTAGAGCAACTGACTTGTAATCAGTAGGTCCCGGGTTCGATTCCTGGTGCCGGCACCATATAAATCAAGGGCTTGCAGCAATGCAGGCCTTTTTTATGGGCGCTACACGTAACAACAGACGTAACAAGGGTGCCCGATAGCGGCTTGGTCAATCCGAGAGATCGACATGAAACAAGACCCTAACCTCGCCTTGGATCGCTGCCCCCATTGCAACGTGGCTATGCCTAACATGGGCAAAACCACCGAGGTGGTTACCACCGATCACGCCCAAAGGAGCAGACGATGGTCCACCTACAGCTGCCGCACATGCGCCGGTGTGGTCCTCACCGTTTCCAACGCCCTGCGCGTTGGCTGGAGTGACATCGATCATATATGGCCATCCGCTCAGATCGTTGACGATGCCTTACCAGCGAGAGCTCGGCAGTTTCTCTCCCAAGCCATCAACAGCATTCATGCCCCAGCGGGTGCGGTGATGCTGGCTGCCTCATCCGTAGACGCGATGCTGAAAGAAATCGGACTGGTCAAAGGCTCTCTCAACAGCCGGATCCTCAACGCAGCGGAACAGCATCTCATTACGGCTGAGATGGCCGCCTGGGCTCATGAGGTTCGCTTGGATGCCAACGATCAAAGACACGCTGATGAGCTTGCGGAGTTACCCGACGAATCGGATGCCCGCAAGTCGATCGACTTTGTCACCGCGCTTGGGCAATTCCTGTTTGTGTTACCGGCTCGCGTCCAGCGGGGTCGTGGCAAGGATGAGGCATAGCAGTATCGCAGTGCGATAGGCCGGGTTTTTCGAGCCGTCGCTGTGTATACGCGTCATACGAAACGCCCCCTGCACGTAGCAAAGAAAAATTTAGGTTGACCCCTCAAAAGCCTGTCAGATTTGTCAGATGGATATTCTTACCTCTGTCTAACCCTTCTATCTCAAGGCCTACAGCGTTTTCATGTAGTGTCAGAAAGGTGTCAGCGGAGTGTCAGAACCTGACAAAACCTGTGTGTCAGATTTAGATTTCTCAAGTTATTGATTCATAAGGCTTTTTATATTGGCCTGTCAGATTTGCCACGAATATCCCAGTTCGTTGTCAGATCGAAAACCCAGTAAATACGCGGCCTCCAGCCGAGTTCTTGACAGATATCCATGTTCTGACAGGGATTTGGGGGTCAGCCTGAAAAACCTGGCATGGGGCACCCCGAAGCTATCCTTCACACTGCCCCGCGTAGCGAATTGATCGAGAGAATCAGCATGCGCAAACCAGCGACCCAAGCGGCACTGCCCATCATCGAAATCATCCAGTCCGGCAAGGCCTGGGAAGTGCACTGGGATTATCAGGAAGCGCCGGAGAGCTCGATACTGTTCAAGCGCCGTGAGTACCTGGACGGTTACATCGATGGGGCGATGGACGCGATCGGTATTGCGCCTGAGAAAGTGGCTTGTGCGAGCGCTCGTACTGGATCAGTGAAGCGCCTGACCGAGGCTCAGGCCCTGCAACTGCGCCACGCCTTGGATAGCCTGCTGACCCCTGTGGTCGCCAAGGAATTCAAGCGCCTGCAGAAAGAAGCCAACATGCCCCACCTCCGATTGGTTGCTGTCGAGCAGGCGTGAAGCGCTGTACAAAGCTGAGGAAACGCAGGAGCCCCACCGCTCGTGGGCTCCAGGCGAATGAACGCTCTGCACCTGGTGCGATCTGCAGCGGTTGAAAAGACCAGGACCAAAATGGAAAACCCAGCAGAACCTGGATTTTCTCACTGCGCCCTCCCGGATTCCGTGGCCTGCAGCGGGACTGCCCACCTACCCCTCCCCCGCCACACAGTGCAACCGAGCCTGCACAATCTTTCATTTCCTTTCACTGTGTGAAATGGCTGGCCCTCTACCAGGCCCCGTAATCGGCGCGGCCTGCAGCTTGGATTGCACCCCACCGCTGGTTTGCACTTTTTCGCGACGAAAAGCGCGTCGGCGGGAGGGGGATAAGTGAATTTCTGCCACTTTTTTTCTTGCGCTGATAAGTTTTGATCGGGTCTCGAGCCTCCTATGCTACGGACGATAGCCCCCATGAGACTGTCGCTGAAGCTGGCAGGAGTATCCAGAAGCCTCGATTTAAATCATAGACTCTGTGATCCCTCCTGATTCATCTAAAAGCACTGGAATGAGCTACTATGTTAGGCTGACATAAAAATCATGAGGGTTACGACATGGAGCTTGGTCGTCTAAAACCAGTCTTGCCGGCACTTATAGCCGTGGCTTTGCTGATCGTTATAAACTTGCTTTATTTTTTTAACTTTGGGCCGGGGATTTCCAAGGATCCTGGTGCTTGGGGGCAATATGGCGACTTCATCGGCGGGGTCTTAAATCCAATCGCCGCACTAGCAAGTGTTTATTTTTTGTATATAACTCTCGCAAGACAAATGGACGATAGTGAGGAACAGGCCAAACTGGCAAGGACGAACTTGGAACTCGCGATGCAGAATATGCAGACGCAACAAGAGCAGCTGAATCTCGCGAGTTCAAATCTAGAAATTTCAATGAGAAGTATTAATGTACAGCAGCAGCAAATAGAGATATCTGCTCGGCAGTTGCGAGATGGTCAGGCCTACAGGCTTATCGACCTGTATAGGGAAATGAGTGATCGTTTCACTACTGCGGGAGGGGATAGGTCTGGTGCAGCAGCATTCAAGTATCTGCGAGAATGTGCAATTGATGAGATGAGGGAGTTTTTAGCTCGTGGGCAAGCAGCCGTCCCGGAACACCTGCACGCTGCTTACGCGAACGCTGCTGAGAGATACTTTTCTGCCGAGCAGCGACATATCAAACAGTTTGTCCTGTCTACGACGTTAACGTTAAGTCTTTTAAGAGACATGGACGAACTCAATGAACAGAAGACATATATTGACATCCTTAAATCTCAGATGACACAGGATGAATTATTTGCGCTGGTGTTTTGGTATATTTCGCCGCACAGCGATGCTGACTTTCGAAGCATGTTTCGCCATAGCAACCTGGCCGAGCATCATATCTCTGACATACCCAGAACAAATGCTGTGGACTTGGTTAGGCGCGCTGATCACAGAAGAGAGATGGCGCAAAGGCCAATTTAGCCCCATGCCAGCAAGGGAGTTCAATTACTCCCTGCGTTTAATTTTCGTCAGAACTGTCTGTGTAAATTATTTGATCTAGCTCAAGATTTAGAGAGGAGGAGGTTTGCGCGGCAATGCTGAACGCTCCCGCATTGTTTGCTATAGGACTTGGCCCGTGGGTGTGTTGCGCCAACTGGATATTCATATTCTCTACGATAATGATTAAATCACTGAGTACCTGAAGTACGTTAACGCTCGAAGATCCGAACCATATCTTTGATGCAATACTACGGCGGATGCCCTGGATCCGCTCCTGCAGGTCGCCACCGACTGTGGTGTTCAGCTTCTGGCCCACCACCAGGTTCAGGTCGCGCCCGGTGGCCTGGTGCAGGTCTCCGACCGCCGCCAGGCTCGCGGATCCGCCCGACAGCAGCTTGAGCGCGCCCAGGGCCTCGATCTTCTTGATGCCGCCCACCGTCTCGGTACTGTGGTCGTCGACCTTCCTGGTGTGGCTCTGGTACTGCTCGGTGTTGCCCAAGGCCTCCACCTCGCGCTCGATCGCCTTGTCCTGGATCTTTCCGTCCGTCTGGCGCAGCCAGTTCCCCTCAGCGTCGACGCGCTGCTGGCAGGCCTCGCTGTGCTGCCACACCTGGTCGCCCTTCGGTACCCGGGGCAGGCTCAGTCCGTGGGCCAGGATCTGCTGGATGAAGGGCTTGTGCGGCAGACCGTAGGCGAATCCCACCACCACGGTGGTGCCTTCCTCGGGGAAGCCGAACATGCCCGCTTCCTGGCCGCCCATCGGCGCCGGCAGCGGCAGGCCGGTCAGCACTGGCAGGTCAGGGTCGGGCTCGCCGTCCGGCAGCAGGATTTCGACGTCGACGCCGAAGCGCGGCCGGAAGTCGTCGCACAGCCCGGGCGCGGCCGGGGCGTCTGGTACCGCGACCACGCGGCCGAAGCGAGGCAGGTGGTAGCCCCCGGTGAGTTCGGGAAATTGCCGCTCTACGCTGCGCTTGATTGCGTTGTCCATTTGATGGCCATCTGGTTGCCGGCCAGCGTCACGTTCGTGATCCGCTCGCCCTGGTTGATCGTTGCACCAGGTCGCAGCCCGGGAAGGGCCGAGATCGTGGCGCTCTGGTTGCCCTGGTACCCGTCGAACAGCTCGATCGGCAGCTGCAGCGGCGAGCGTGCGCCGAAGAAGCTATCCGCCCAACTGCCGGCGAATACCTCGCCGTCGCCCTGCTGCTGCCAGATGAAGTCCGGCACGCCGAACACCTTGGCCAGGTTGTCCATCGCCTGGTACCCGCCGCCCAGGCTATAGAAGTACGGGGCTTTCACCTGGGCGTAGGCCTGCGCCGGCACGCGAAAGCGCAGGTCGGTCTTCTTGCTGATCTCCTCGAGCACGCCCTGCAGGCTGATGTGGCGCAGGTTGAGCGGCAGCGGCGCCTCGAGCACGGTGGCCAGCTCGCGACAGAATAGGATCTGCTGCTGACCGTTTACCGCGGTACTGCGCTCGACGTAGCCGATGAAGTGGCGCTGCAGCGGGCTGTCGTTGTAGCCAATGTCCAGGGTCACCAGGCCCTTGACCGGCGCGCCGGCCTGGACGGTGAAGGACGCGCGCCCAGGGTGACGCAGTTGCAGACGGACCTCGTCCTGGATCAGCGGCAGCTCGACGCCGGCAACGGTCAGCACCTTGTGGAGCTTCATGCTCATGAGCCACCGCCCAGGTAGTCGTCAACGCGCTTGAGCACGGATTCGAAGCCTGTCAGCTCCTGGGCGCCGGTACCGCTGCCCGATTCGCCGCCGGCACCGACCGACTGGCCTGGGGCGGACTGCGCGGTCGTGCCGTTGGCCTTGCGCCGGCTCTCGACCTTTTCCGGGTTCGACAGCTTCTCAGACAGGGTGAACTGGACGATCCACTGGGCCAGCACGTCGTCCTCGCGGGCGCTGACCCCTTCCGCGAACTGCACCTGGCGGATGCCGAACGCGGTAGCCGTGTCGTTCACGACGCGGTACGTCTTCAACTGCCCGCCGCCGGCCGTGGCCTCGGCCAGGCGCATCAGGCTGCGCAGGTTGTCCTTGTCGACGTAGGGAATCGTCAGCGAAACGGTCAGGGTTTTCGGCTTGAAGCCCTTGTGCGCGGTCTCGGTACCGCTGGTTTGCCCCGACATGTCGTCGGCTTCGATGCGCAGGTTCGCGGTGACCTTCATGCGCTTGCCCTGGACCTTCTGACCATCGAGGAGCAGCGTCATAGGCCCACCATTTCCCGCACCAGGGCCAGGCCCGGGAGCGAGCCGACCAGGACAACGCCGGCGCTCAATACCCACTCATGCCCTGGTGCCTCCTCCTGCAGGAGCGCACGGCGCAACTGGCCGACGTCGCCGGGCCCAACCAGGCGGGCTTTCATCCGCTCATCCGGCATGCCGCCGGCAAGCAGTGCGCGCAGATCGGCCATCTGGCCGTCACGCTGCAGCTGCTGCGCGGCCTTGCGCTGCGACAACGCGGCCAGATCAGCCATGGGCGAACTATCGGCCGCATAGCCTTCCAGGACGGCGACCTGGCCGGCCATGGCCTGTTTCATCGTCTTGAGCACCGTGCAGCGCTCCATCGGCAGCGACTGCCAACGCGGCAAAGGCCCAGCAACGGGAATCTCCCACTTTTCGCTCTCCAGGCGGGACAACTGGCCGGCGCGGCGCTCAGCTCTCACCAGGTCAGGCATCGGCATCAAGGCATTGAACCGCGACAGGACGCTGGCCAGGTCGGCAAAACTGGTGCCCAGGAACATGATCGACAGGGCATGAAGTTCGCCGCTGGCCTGGCCCACGGCGCCGTCCTCGAGGAGCTTGTCAGCCATCACCTGGAGCAGGTTCGGGGCCGACAGATAGCGCTGATGCCCGGGCCCTTGGCCAACCCCGCTTTGGAACGGTGTCACCAGCAGGCAGGCCGGCGCCTGGCTCAATTGCTCCTGGAGCGCAGCCCGGCCGGCGGCGATCGCGCCCTGGGCGGCCTCGCCGACCGGCCCCGGGTTGGTCTGCACCTGGTCGGCCAGGCTGGCCAGCCGATCGCCCGTGCTCCCCAGCTCGTGACTGGCCAGCGCTTGGGCGCCGGCCAGTTGATCCATCCAGCCCGTGCTCTGCGCAGGCCATTGCATGTTCACCGACGACCAGGTCATGACGCAGGAGCCTCCCAGCGCAGCGACTCCAGGGTCACCAGGTCGCCCTCGGCCAAGGCCTCGTCGGCCAGTTGGCACTGCTCGTCGGCGCGCTGCAGGAGCTGCATCTTGAACAGCGTGAATTCGTCGCTGACTTTGCGCAGTTGCTCTGCGGTGTGCATCCGGTAGGCCTTCACCAGCCACAGGTCGCGGCACGGGAATGCCATGGGCTCGCCGCGTAGCACCGCGCCGGTGAGGTTCAACTGGTCCTCCTGCTGGCTGTTGTAGCGGTGACGCTCGCCCAGGGCATTCGACCAGAAGCCGCCCGTGATAGTGGCCTCGCACTGGCGCTTGATCTCCGCCACGGTCTGCTGGTGCAGCTTTTTCAGCGCCTCGGCGGGCTCGATCCCGGGGCCCACGGCCGGGACGGCGATCGGCCGGCCGGTGGCCGGATCCGGAACCAGGCGCATGCCCAGGGTTTCAGCTGTCAGCAGCCGCGTGTGCTCCTCTTCGCCGATTTCGTGCACCCCTTCCGAGAGGCGGAAACCAAAGCGCTGATCCTTTTCGATCCAGGTGGCGAACATGGTGATTCCTTTTAAGCAGGGTCGCCGATCGCCAGCCAGAAGGCCGGCCCGACGTTGAGTGAGGTGGATTCGATGACAGCCTGGTTTTCGACTGTGAAACCGGTGGTGGTGACGCCAACCGGCGCGAAGCTGCTGGTGCGCAGGGCGCTAAACGTTGGATACGTCATGTTGCCGATCACAATCGGCTCACTGGCGTACTGCAGCGGGAACGTGACGTTGATCGAGCCGTCCGAGGGGACGTTGGCAGTCTTGCCGAACTGCACCAGCTTGAACTGGACGCGGCCACCGGCGCGGGACGGAATCATGATGTGGCTCGGGCTCGCAGAGCCCAGCAGACCGTTCAGCAGAATGTCGAAGGTGGGGATCCGGGTCGGATAGGCCCCGGTGTGCAGCTCAGACGAGGTACCCAGCCGAGTGCTGTCGAGCGATTCGATCCAGGGTGCCCACGTGTCGTTCAGACCACGCCACCAGTGTTTTCCGGCGTGGTTCGGTGCTGCATAGGGCTCAGCGAACTGTTGCAGGACCGGCGTGCCGCCGGCATTCCCGCGTGCGATCACCTTCACGTAATAGAACCGGTCGTCGCCAGGGCCACCCGGGTTCTGGCCGTGGACGAGCTTGTAGTGATAGCCCACGGCCGTGATGGAGTCCCAATGCGTGGTTGCGGGCTCGACCTCCGAGGTGATCCGGAAAAAGCGGCTGGTGGCTGCAGTCGGGCTCCCGTAGTCCCCAGGAATCAACGCATCCGTGACGCCGAGGTCGCGGATCTTCGTCGGTCGGCTGCCACCGGTGACCTGGCCCCGCGTGTTGACCGACACCTGCGTGTAAGGACCGGCAGGCGTGCCCAGGTCGAACCCAGCGGCCAACCGGCGCAGGGCCTTTGTGGTCGCCAGGATGTAGCTGCTGTCGCTGTCTGGGTCGTCGCTCTTGGCATTCGGCAGGTTCCCCAAGCCGACGTCGTCTGCAGTGGTTGCCCGGGCGCGAAGGTTCGGGTAATCGCCGACGCGGGCGGCGAAGTGCTGGATCAGCGGGCCGGTGATCGACTCCACCGATCGCCGGTCAGTGACGACGCCGGCAGCGGAGATATCGGCCAGCGCGACGCAGTAGTGAGGCACGCCGGAGGCGTCGGTGTAGTCGCTCATCGCGGCGCCGAAACTCACTTTCCAGGTGGCAACGACGTCGCTCAGCTCGCGCTGCAGCGCGACATCGAGCCAGACAATGGTCGGGTAACTGGTGGGGGTGATAGGAACCGTCGCACCGCTGTAGACCCGAACGCCTTCGATGTAGGCGACGCCACCGCCCAGGACGTACGTCGTGTTGACTTTGTTGACCTGCAGGCCGGTATCGAAGAAACAGGCGCGGCCGAAGACGTCCCGGTTGTCCAAGCGCTCGCGCTCATCGATGCCCTTCAAGCGCACAGTGAAGTCGTGCTGCCAGGTCTTGGCGTCGATTGTGATCGCCGTCAGCGCCTTGGCGCCGTCGAAGGCCACCAGGAAGTTGCGGGTGATGTTGTTGCCCACCTGCAGCGGCGGGATGTTCTTGCGCTTCTGCTGCAGCGGCACGTGGGCAGCAGCAAACAGGGTGCCGTCCTCGGCCTCGAGGCCGATCCAGTTGAAATCCCAGTCGCCCAGGTCGGACCCGAGCTGGCAGCTGTAGACGACCTGGTTCGGGTTGACGTAGCCGGCGTTTTCCTGGGGCATTTCGTATGTATGGACGATGCGGGCGGCCGAGGGCCTGCCGGCGGCAGTGCGGTCAACCGCCGCGTTGGGGTCCAGCCCGGGCACGTTGGCAAAGAGGAAGCGGCGAATCACCAGCGGCAGCCGGGCGGCTTGCTGGCGGGCGATCAGGCTTTCCCCGGCGAGGGTAATAGTGGCCATGGGGGCTCCTACAGGCGAGCGACCAGCGTCTGCTGATCGTCATTGAAGTGAACGGCCGCGATCTGCAGCGTCACGGGGGTGATGGTGATGAAGTCGTAGCGCCGGCAAGTGCGGCCGTATTGCTGAATGAGCACGCGCAGCAGCTCGGGGTTCTGCGACAACTGCGAGTCGGACAGGCGCAACATGATCACGTCCCAGTCCCGGCCCGGGTCGCGCTCCTCGATCTCGGCATAGCCGACGCCGAGGCGCACCAGGATCCGCTTCATCCCCGCAACGCTGCCGGCGTCGACGGCGTTGATGTAGGCGTACTTGACCCGCAACCGGTAGAGCGATTCGGGTTCACCCTTGAAGCGGGTGATGTCGCGCTGCCACGCGAGCAGATCCAGGATGACCAGGTGGCAGGCTTCGGCATCGAGCTGCAGCAGCGGCCAGCGCAGCCAGTCCTCGACCCGCTCCCACCAGGACTGCGCGGCGTCCCGGAACTTGGCCAGCTCGACGCCCTCAAGCCAAAACGGCAGTTTCAGCTTAATCATGGGGCTGCACCGTCAGCTTGTTGATGCGCGGGATTTCCAGCTTCGACTCGATGTCCAGGTTCGCGAAGCGTAGCGACTCAATGGCCGGGAACTGCTGGTGCAGCTCCTCGCCCAGGCGGCTGAACGAGAACCGCGACTGCGGGTAGGTCAGGGTCGGGGTGAAGTCGGCGGTTGTGCTCTCGCGGAATGCGGTGCGGATGAACAACGCGACGTCGTCCTGCAGTTGCGCCAGTTGAACGGCGGTCAGGTTGGCCCGGGGCCACAGCTCGACGGTGACGTTGTGCAGCGTCTCCGGCATGACGAGCACAAGGAGGTCGTCGCCATGGCCATGGTTGCCCTGGTCGCGGATGTAAGCGTTGATCTCGGCCAGGAACGTGTCCGCCGGCACGCCGGCATCGAACAGTACGTAGGCGTTCGCGCTGCCCGGGCCACGCGGCGCGCCGTGCTCGAAATACACGCCGTCCGGCCGCACGCCCGGGAAGGCCGAGATCATCGCCCGGTACACGGCGTCGGTGTGGTACTGGTTGACCGCGCTGAACTGGTTGCGCGTGCGCAGCCTCAGCTCGTCGTCGGGCTCGGCGTCGGCGCCCGGGGTGGTCAGCCAGTTTTCGCCGTTGACCACCAGCGCAATGCCGTCCACCGGTACCGGCAGAATTGCGTAGTAGCCGGGGGCAAGGTTGAAGCCGGCGCCGGCCTCGACGGCCTCGACCGGGACATCCAGTTGCATCAGGCCGTCGCTGAAATGCCCCTCCGCCGTGGTCACCAACTGGTAGATGTGGCCATTGATTGCCGGCGACTGGACCACCGTGCCCACCGGCACGGTCAGCGTGCCGCCTGGTGCGGTTCGCGTGAACTGGACGACGCCAATTGCCTTGGTCGAGCCTTTGCGTGTCACATCCACCGCCCATGCCAGCATGTCCAACCAACTGCCGGTCGCGGTCTTGACGAAGAAGTTCGGTAGAACAGTGGTAACCAGGAACTGCAGGATCCACAGCACCGGCGTGGTCACCAGCGCGGTCATCACCCGCCAGAACGGCGAGTAGGCACTGGTGTTGCTCAGCTTGCTGCCCTGGGCGACAACCTCAGCCTCCCAGGCCTGGCGCAGGCCAGCCTCGGTGGTTGGGATGCCGGCGTCCTTGAGCGCCTGGGTGAAATCAACGTCACTCATACGGTCACTCCGATATCGCCGAACCCCAGCGTGGTCGCGGTGACCAGGTAGACGCCGTTGCCCTGCTCGACAATCTGCGCCGTGCCCGGCATCAGGCGCTCGTCTTCTTCCACCAGCAGCTCCAGTTGCTGGATGCAGTCGCGCTGCCGCAAGCGATCACGCTCGGCCACCAGGGTCACCAGCAGGCCGCTGTCGCGGATCATGTGCGCGATGTCCTGGGCGATGCTCGCCCGGTCCTGGATTGGCTCAGGCTGGCGGGCCAGGTCCAGCACCAGGTCGTTGTTCTGGATCAACAGGTCGATGTATTGGCCGTCCATCAGCCCACCGCCATTTCGAGCATGCCTTCCAGGCGCTGGGCGTCCATCGGCTGGCTGTTGTAGATGTTCATGTTCTCTACCTTGTTGCCGGTGTTGTTCTGGGTGTTGGTGTTCTGGATGCTGCTCAGCAACCCGCCTTTGGGCACGGCGTTGGGCCTTGCCGGCGCAAGGCTTGGTACCGAGGGACTTAGGGCCTGCGCGGCGTTCTGCGAGACGCTGGCCGTCTCGACGGCCATCACCGCCTGGTCGACGCCCGGGATGGTCGGCATGTCGCCCAGGCGGGTTTCGATGTTCACGCCGGGGATCTTGTTGATCAGCTCGATCAGGCCGTTAATGGCGCTCTGGAAGATCGAGACGATGCCGTCCCACGCTGCCTTGGCCATGCCAGACCAGCCGCCCATGGTGTCGAACCATGCGGATAAGGCCTGCAGCTGCTCGCTGATCCACTGGAATGCTGCGGTGTTCATCAGCGCGCTGGTCCATTCGTCCCAGTACGCAACGGCGAGGACGACCACGGCGATCAGGGCCGCGATGCCGATCACGATCAGGCCGACCGGGTTTGCGCTGAGTGCCGCGTTCACCAGCCAGATCACGCCCTGCCAGGCCAACATCGCACCCCGTACAAGGCCCATCCAGGTGTACATCGCGACCATGCCGACGACGAACAGGCTCACCATCACGGTGTGGTACAGGAACATCGCTATGCTCTTCCACCCGGTCCAGGTCAGCACCTTCCAGATCGTCACCAGGGACAACCAGGTCGACCTGGACAGGCCCACAACAAAGGTGAGCAGACCCATGCCGGCGGCCATGCCCAGGATCACCAGCGTGGTGATACCGATCACCCGTGTGATGTTAGGGAACAGCTGGGACCAACGGGTCAGTGTTCCGGCGATGCCGACCAGGCGATCCATGAGCGGGGTCAGGATCGGTATCAGGGACTGGCCGAAAGCGATGCGCAGGGCTTGTACTGCGGCGCCGAACTGCTGCCAGGGGTCCACCATCGCCTTGGCCATGCGCTCGGCCTGCTCCAGGCCGTGCACCTTACCCAACTGCTCGATGCCGTTGCGCAGCCGGCCGGTGTCAGTGGCTAGAGCGCCGATCACTTGGGCGCCTTCGCCACCGAAGGCCTCCACCAGCTTGGCGTTGGCCGCGGCATTCTTGAGGTCACCGTACTTACCCTCGAGCTTGCCCAGGATGTCGAGCATCGGCAGGGCCTTGCCGTTGGCGTCGGTGAAGTTCATCCCCAGCTTGTCCGAGGCGTTGGCGATGTTCTCGAAGAACGCCTTGTAGCGCCCGCCAGCATCGCCGCCTTCCATGGTCGACGAGAGAGTGCCGATCACGGCCATCTGCTCCGCCAGGTCAATGCCGGACGCCGTCGCAATCGCGCCGGCTTCCTTGAATGCGTCTTTCATAGCCTCGCCACTGGTGCGGAACAGTTGGGTGGCCAACGCTGTCTGGCCGCCAAGCTTCTCGACCCACTGGCTCGCGCCCATGGCGTCGGCTTGCTGCTTCTGCAGGTTGTAGAGCGTACCGACGTACTCGCTCATCACTTCCTTGTCGGCCTTCGTGGCCTTAGCCAGCACGGCGCTGGTGTTGGTGAAGGCGGCCAGCTGGGTGCCGGCCAAGCCTTCGACCGCGCCCTGAATCTTGTACGCCGAGGCGACGAACTCCTGCGCGTTCTCCCCATAGGCTACGGAAAACTCCAAGGCCTTCGCGTTCAACGACTCAAGGGCGTTCTCAGCCACGCCAAGTGAGCGGACGTCACCCAGGGCGCGGTTCATCTCTAGCGCAGGCTCAAGCGAGGCGTTGATCGCGACGAAGCTGCCAGTCACCCCGGCCAGGCCGATGCCCATCTGCTTGAAGTTCTCCTGGCTCTGCTCGGCCAGGTCGGAAAAGGTCGTCTTCACCTTGCCGATCGGCGCGGTGACCTTGTCGGTCAGGGCCAGGATGAAGTCCAGGCGGGAGGAGCGATCAGCCATGGGGGTTATCCATTGAGCGCATGGGCGATGCCGTTGGCCACAGCGATCTCCATGCGTCTCCAGTGTTCGTCATCCAGCCACTTGGCCAGGCCCATGTTCTCTATCGAGGGCTCTGCACCAGGCAGCCAGCGATTGGTGAGGGCCAGCAACTGGCCCAGCCCGTTTTCCGTCAGGCGGTCGGCGTGCTCGAGGACTTTTTTACGATCACGTCAACGTTGGGGGCGTACTCCTCCATGAGAGCGCCGGCCAGTTGCATGGTCATGACCGGGTTGCCCAGGAGCGGTTTCAGGTTGGCACGCTGGTCTTGGTGCACGGTGGTGACGAGCAGGTTATTGGCCGGTGCGACCTTATTGTTCTGGGTCATGCTGTTGAAGTACTTAGTCACGTCAGCAGGGGTCAGGGTGAAGGTGAAATCCTGTTCGCCCAGCTCCAGGGTGATCTCGCGGCGGTCGGTCATGGTGTTGCTCCAGTGGTTGGTTGGTTGGTGGAAAAGGTGCGAATGTGGTCCTGCAGGCCGAGGATCATTTGCCGGCTGAGGACGAGCTGATCCCGGAGGGTGAAATAATCCGATCGAGCGTCTGCTGCGAGTTCGGCGGGTCCTGCATCAGCCATGCCGGCGCCGGCGGAATCGGTGCGCACAGCGACGGTGGGGCAACTGGCTTTGACGAGCAGCCGCTGATCGCGAAGATCAACAGCGAGCTGCAGATCCTTGTTGTTCTTGAGCGCATCGTTCAGCTCCTGGGTGTGTTTGCTGTCCAGGGCGGCGGCTTTGGCCAGCCGCTCACCGGTGATTCGGGCGGCTTCGCGCAAGCCTGCGGCCTCGTCCTGGGCCAGGTCGCGCTCCGACCGGGCGTTGTCGCGCTGTTGCAGGACTAGGTCGATAGCGAACCAGGCCGCGCCGGCGGCGAGCAGCACGACCAGCAGCAGGCGGAATGGGGAAATGGTCATGCGGCGCACAGCCTCGCTTCATCCAGTCGGCGAGCGTGCAGCCCGGGTACGAACCGCTTGTAGCCCTTGGCATCGCTGACGTAGGCCCAGACAGGGCGGCCATCAGCGCCCCAGGCAAGCGCCCGACAGCCTTCCGCGATGCGGCCCGCATTGATGAGACCCACGGCCCGGCTCGCACAGGTCGACGGTACGCCCACGTTGTGGCCGTGGCTGCTCAGAGCGTCGAACGTGTCCTGGGTGATGTTGGGGTTGGTCAGGCAGTCGGCCAGGGCCAGCTGGCCCTTCTCCACCACCAGCTTTTCCACCTCGGCGCAGCGCTCGGGGGACCAGTAGTCGCCCACGATTACCGGATAGGGGCTGGTGTGGCGGGTGACGCCCATGCACACAGTCGGCAGGCCCCGGGCCAGCTTGTCGGCGTAGACCACGTTCTGGCCCTCGCCTTCCCACTTGCCCAGGAACGCCATCAGGGTGCTGCTGCCCAGTACCAGGCTGATGGTGCCGGCGATGATCCGATTGCGCAGGCTCATGACTTAATCTTCCAGGTGCGGAGCATCTGCCTGTACTTGGGGGCCAGCAGAACGATCTGCAGCACCATGTAGAGCGCGGTCAGCATGTAGGCGACTGAGGACCAGTCGACGGTGCCCGTTGCGCCGGTCGCGGCCACGCCGATCGCGGGTGCGGCCTTGGCAACGGCGATGGCGGTGTCTTGGGCGGCCTGGTTCGCGCTCATCGCTGGGCCCCTTTCTCGAAAGTGGATTGGCACGGTACGCAACGGGTCTTTCCGCCCAGGGCGCGGCGAGCCTGGGGGATCTCGTTGCCACAGTCTTCGCAGTGGCTCAGGCTCGGCCCACTCGACGGCGCCTGGGCCAGGGCTGCGGCGATCGCCTGGTCACGCTGACGCTGTTCCAGGGCTTGGGCGCGATCGAACGGGCAGACCATCAGCTCAGGCCCTCGATCTCGGACGCGGCGAGATACGGCACGCCGTTGATGTGGATGAAGTCCGGACTGGTGACGTCGAACGGCACCTTGTGCTTCGACTTCTCGCCGCCTTTGGGGTCGACGCTGAGCAGGCTGGAGACTTTCAGGCGGCAGCCGAAGGCCTCCACCTTCAGCTCCTGGTCACCTGCAGAGCCGAAGAACACGCTGTCGAATACGCCCAGTTGGCGGAAGCTGCCGGCGGTGCGCGCAGCCTCGATCAGCAGGTTGAAGTTCATGCTGTCGAATTCAAATTCACCGCTGGCCGAGACGTCACCGTCGACGTAGCCGTCCGGTACGCCCCGGGTTTGCGCCACGGCGCTGTTGTCGGTGATATCGAGAGTGCAGGACTCGACGTGCACCTGCAGGTCGCCCACGCTGATATCGAAGTTCTTGCCGCCAATGCGGGACATAGGGACTCCTGGTTACTCGTTGGAAAGGTCGAGGGCGATGTTCGCGGTGAGGTCTTTCGGGCAGTTCAGCGGGGTGAGCTTGATGTAAACCTCGATGCGGGTCTTGGTGACCCAGGTCAGGACGATGTCGCCATCCTTCGGGTGTTCGATCTCCCCAGGGAACTGCTCGCCCGCGAACGTGGTGGACTTGGCCATCGCTCGCAGTGGTTTCATGAACGCAGTGACGGCGGCCGCCATGCTGGCCGGGCTGTTGTTGAGCCGGCGATCACCGACACGGCGGATCAGCAGCGGCCGGATCTGGCGAGCGGCCTTGTCGGCCAGGCGCAGGTACTCGATCACCAGGTAGTCGCTGGCCGGCGCGTCCAGCATGTTGCCATCGCCCCAGTACACTCCCGGGTAGTCCGGGTAAGTCTGGGAAACCGAGAATCGATCGGCATCCAGTGCAGCGCGGACAGCGGATGGGAGCGGAATGCCTTCCTTGTCCTTCGGTACCGCGCCGAGCCCAAGCACTGCGCCGGTTGCCACGCGCATAGGGCTGTCGGCGATGCTCACGGCGGCGTTGGCCAGCCGGCCGGCGAGCACGCCCAGGTCGTTGCCGTGCAACTGAGGCACAACCAGGACACGGGCCGCCATCAAGTCCTTGATGATTGCCTTCTGCGCTGCTGCGTATTCCGCCCAGGTCTGTTCAGCACCGATGCCTACAGTGGCGGCCATCACAAACAGACGACGCCCGTAGGTGTTGCTGACTGCGGTCGCGGCATCGTTCATCGCGGCCAGCTCGGCGCCGGCGGTCACGGGGGTGGTGATTACTGCGGCTTCGACGGAATAGCCCTGCTGCTGGGCCTTTTCGAGCGCGCCCTGCCAACTGCCATCTGCGCCGATCGGGGCCGCGATGCATGCCCAGCGGTCGCCACCGTTCAATCGTGCAGCTGTGATCTGGGTTTTCAGGTCGCTTGCCGGCACGCCCAGCATGGCGTCCAAGTCGCTGTCAGTGTTGAGCTGCAGCAGCTGTCCGACGTTCTTGCCGGCGGGGCCGATGAAAAGGAAATAGCGCTCGATCTCGGTCACGGCACCCTGGCCGAGGTTGAGATTGTTCACGCTGACTTTGCCGAGTGCCATGCGATGCCTCGTTAACGGGGTGAGTTGATGATTTGATCAAGCAGGAGGTTGAGCAGGTCGCGGTTCTCCTGCTCGTTGCCAGCGCCCAGGAACTGCCGCTTGGGCAGCTTGATTTCCCAGCTCTGCGCGCCGGTGGACTCGCCGCGTTCCTCGTCCAGGACGCGGATCAGCACGCCGGCCTGCATGTAGCTGACGTTCTCGAGGATCCATGACACTGGGGGACGGCTCAGCCGCTTCTTGCCGGCCTGGCGCACGCGAAAGCCCAGTCGGCGCAGCCGCTTGGCCTGCTTATCGGTGCTCTTGGCGCCTTCCTCGACTCGGTTCCAGCGGCGCATCTGCTGCGCGGTGCGGCGTTCGGAAGCGCCGTTGTGCTGCTGGGAGGCCACCCAACTGGTCAGGTTGTTCTTCCAGCCCAAGACAGCCTCGTCGGCCTCCACGCGGGTGACCTGCAGCAGCTTGCCCAAGCCGGCCTCCATCTTCTTCTTGCCAGCGTCAGCATCGCGACGCGGTGCGAATGGCGAGCCGTCCAGGTTCTGCTGGTTGCGAATGCGCTTGCGGCTCAGGCTTCGGGCACGGGTGCCCAGGCGGTTGAGCAGGCGCCGGCGCAGCTTAGGCGGCAGTACCAGCAGATCTAGCTGGGCCTGTGCATCGAGTAGGCCGCGCACGTCCATGTCGAGGGTGCTACGCGCCATGCGCCACCTCGCCCTGCTCTGCTACCCACAGCTCGGCCTGGCCCAGGCCGTACTTCTTGCCGCCGGACTCGATCTGACCGTTCGGATCCTCGACCAGGTGCTGCCCTTCCTCGAATTCGATGGTCAGTTCTACGTCGAACAGGTCGTTGTCCAGGGGCTCGACAGCGAACGCGGGCACCGGCAGGTCGTCGCCACGGTCTGGATCGTTCGACTCCAGCCACGAGCCGACCAGGGCCATGAGCAGCGACGGGTTGCCGGCAAAGCGCTCAAGAACGATCACGGCCCGGTAGCGCAGGTCGCCCATGTGCATGCCGCCGTTGCCGGTGGGTTTCCAGATCAGGTCCAGACTCAGCTGGTCGGTCCAGCTGTCCAGCTGCTCCGGCAGTACCAGGTTGGCCTCGAGGAGGTAGGCCGTCATGGCCTGGAGCTTGTTCACAGCAAGGCCGCCGTGATGCGGCTGCGGCCCTGCAGGGCACGGACAGCGGCCTGACTGAACGCCAGGAAGGTGTCGGCGCGCTCGGGGGCTTCCTTGCCGGTGTTCTCGGCCACTTCGCGGCGGGTAACGGTCGCAAAGTCGGTCAGGGCGGTGGCCTTGGCCCGGCAGTACACGGCGCGCTTGTACAGCTTCACCTTGTAAGCCCGCTCCTGCAGGAGCAGCGGGTCGGCGGTGGCCACTTCGGTGATGCCGAGGCTTTGCCAGCTCGCCATCAGGCGGGCCAGGTCAGTGTTCACGTCGCCCATGGCCAGTACAAGTTGAGTGACCAGCACCTCGCTCAGGTACTCACCCGGCAGGCGGTAAGCCTTCTGGTATTCAGCCAGCGAGAGGTCCGGCCAAAAGCCGTTGTTCTCGATGGTCTGCTCTACGACCGTGGTAGGTTTGCCTGAAAAGCTCATTGCTGGCCACTCGAATAGGGCGGGAAACACCGTTGCCACGGGGCGGGCCATAAATGGTCGACTCGTTTCACGGGTTCCCGCTGGGGGGGTAGTCGGTTACGGGGTGATGGCCGCCGGCACCACTGGCGCCGACTGCAGCTTGGCCAAGGCCTTGTGAGCGTTCTCGATCCGAGTGCCTACGCCGACCTTGGGATACAGCTTGACCGCGCGTTCCAGATGCACGATCGCCTTGGCCCATTCCTGGCCTTCCACGGCTCGAATACCGAGCAGCTTGTGGTACTTGGCCGGGATCTGCTCCGGTACATCCCACTCACCATCCACTCGCGGCAGCAGCTCGGACAGGTAAGGCTCAGGGCTACGACCGGCCTTGTGCTCGTCGTAGGCCCATGCGTACACGGCATCAGCGACAAAGGTCGGGATGTCGCGCTTGAAGCGCTCCGGCATTACCTGACCCTGCTCGATGGCGATGTCTGCCAGCGCCAGGGCGTCCTCGAACTGGGCGGTATCGAACAGCCAGACCATGACCATCACCATGACGCGATTCGGGTACACCATGCCGGACGCCAAGTAGCGGTCGATGTACTCCTGATACTTGGGCAGCAGCTCGTTGCGCTTGAGGTCCTGTTTGGTGGTCAGGGCCTTGATATCGCTCAAGCGAGCCAGATCCTCATCCAGACCAGCCTCCATCAGCGCCAAGTGCTTGCGAGCGTTCGCAGGGCTACTCAGCGCCTCAGCAGGCGAGTACGCCAGCGTGGCGGCGGTAGCTGCAGCTGTCACAGCTGCAGCCCCCATGGCAAGGGTCCGGCGCTTGTGCGCCAGGGCCAGGCTCACTTGGCCACCTCGATGTTCTCCATCAGGCCGGCCTTCTCCAGCTGCTCGACCACATAGCCCTCGTTGCGGCTGTTGTAGTCCTCGACACGGGAGCGCTTCGGATTGTCGACGGTCTGCTTACGCCAGCTGGTGTCCTGGTAGTAGATCGACAGGTTGTCGAAGCTGGTGACCAGGATCGCGTCCACCGGGAAGTTCGGCACGCTGTAAGCCGCCAAGCCGCCATAGGTGGCGATCACCTGGGCCAACTCGATGCGCTCTTTCTCGGTCGGGGTATCAGCCTGCTTGCTGTACAGCTTCGCCTTGTCAGCTGCCAGCAGGTCGGAACCGATGATGGCCACCAGGTCGCCGTTCTCGCGCAGACGCTCATCCACCAACTGCTTGGCGTCATGTACTGCGGCGTCGAGGTTCGCGTAGTCGCCATCGGCGCCAATGACGATCTTGCCGGCCACCTTGCCTTGGGCCACCACCTGGTGCGGTGCCTGGGTGCGCAAGATCTGCAGCCAGCCGATGTTCACGTCCTGGAGCAGCGGGTACTGGGTGATGTCGGTATCGATGGCCACGTGGGTACCGTGGAAGCCGATCATTATGCGGTCCAGGGCGATCTGCTTCTGCACGGCGGCAGAATAACGCTGATGGAAGTCAGGGAACTTGGCCCAGGCATCGATCTTGGCGTACGGCAGGCCGACATCGGACTGGGTGTCGTGCAGCTCGTACTGATTGTTGTCCAAACCGGAGGCATCCTTGGCCTCACGATCGGTGGTCTTGGTGTTGGTGCGGCCAGTCACCGGGCCATTGGTACCGATGAAGACCTTTTCGCCCTTGATCTCGGTCACCGGAACGACGTTGATCCGCTCCAGGAAGTCCGACTTCGCAGTGATCGCGTCGTTCAGTTCCTGGGTGATCGACGGTTCTACACTGAACTGCGTGCTGACCAGGTTAACGCCATAGCTCTCGGCCATGGCCAACTGCAGATTGGCGAACATTTCCGCGCCGTAGGCGCTCAGGTTACGGGCCATGTCAGAACACCCGCTTCTTCGGGGTGGCGGCAGGGCCGGTGGAGCGCGGCAACTTGCGACCGGTTGGGGTGTTCTGCAGGGCGGTGAACTGCTGCTGGAGGCCCGCCAGGGCTTTCAGTACAGCTTTGTTGCTGGCACCGCCGTTGCGGGCGTACTCGCGCTGCTCCTCGGCGGTCGTGACGATGTCGTCAACCGCGGACTGGACGTCATCGATCGGAGCCTGCTCAGGCTCTGGTGCATCCTCGGCGGCGGGCTCGATCACTGCCTGAATGCCGGCGGCGACAACGAGCAGCTGAGCCAGCAGGGCCTTCAAGGCCGTTGCGGTAGCTTCATCCATTGGGGGTTTGCTCTCGGTGGTGGTGGGTTCGGTTTCGGTGTTGCCTTCGTCGGCGGCGAAGCGCTTGAACAGCTTGGTGAGGAGGTTGGTCAGCTTGCCGATTTCGCCCTTCGGCTCGTCCTCAAACGGACCCAGCTCCTGAGAAGCCGCGAAATAGGTGTGCTTGCCGGCCCTGGCCGAGAAGTAGAGCTCCTGGGTGCCGACGCTGGCCGGCTCGTCGGTCACGGCGATACCGCGCAGGTAAGCCTTGCCGCGACCCCGGAAGTTCGGGTCGATTTCGATGCTGGAGAACAACTTTTCGCCCATGTCGTTGAGGCGCAGAAGTTTGTCGTTGGGCTTCAGTTGCGCCTCCAGCGCCAGCGCCCCCTCCTCAAGGTCGTCAGCCTTCTCAACGAGGCGAACGGCGTAGACGGTTCCGAACGCGCCGTAGCACCGTTCGTGCTCGCACCAGATGACCGCCGTGTAAAGCGCAGGGTCATAGGTTTCCGCCATGTCGCGCAGTTCCTGAGGAAGGATCTCGCGCCCATCAACGGTCGGGCCGCTTACGGCTACACGCTTCCAGTAGGAGACAAGGGATCGAGGCATGTCGGGACAGTGCTCAGTAATGGTCGACGAGGTCAGAGGCCCCCACCATAGGCACCGGAAACAGCCCGGCCAAACGCTTTAATTCCGGATGTTTCCTACTTTTCAAATCTAGGAGAAACGCGAAGTTTTCCCCGGCGTTTCGGCGCGGTTCGCCGCATAGACTGCGGCGCATGAACTACTCCATCGAAGTCAAAGAGGCCGCCAAACGCCTCTACCTACGCCGGGCATCGGTGAAGGAAATCCAGGCTCAGTTGAAGCTGCCCAATGTGCGGATCATCTATTACTGGATCCGCCAGGGATCGTGGGACGAGATGCTTACGGATGAGGAGCCGGTCACTGCAGTGAGCCGGCGAATCACGCTCATCCTGGAAAAGACTGATGCCTTGACGAAGGGCGAGCTGGACGAGCTGGAGCGCCTGACCGCACTGCGCGAGCGCCTGCTCAAGCAATCGAGCAGGCCGCCGGCGCCGGTGAATGACGCTGCAGCTGATCACGACCAGGACGAACGGCGCGGGCAACGCCGTGAGCGTCGAGATCGGGGCGACAAGGGCGATCGAGGGGGCAAGCGCAAAGAGAAGAAGGCCAAGAACGACATCAGCGGCCTGACCGAGGTGGACTTCCTGGACAAGTTCATCTCCAAAATGTACGGCTACCAGAAAGAGCTGTTCGCCGCCAAACTCAATCCTCTCACCTGCAGGATCCGCAACATCCTCAAGAGCCGGCAGGTCGGGCTGACGTACTACTTTGCCGGCGAGGCCTTCATGGACGCCGTGCTGACCGGCGACAACCAGGTGTTCCTGTCGGCCAGCCGCGCCCAGTCGGAGATTTTCCGCAGCTACATCGTGTCGTTCGCCCAGGAGTGGTTCGGCATCGAGCTGACCGGCAACCCGATCACGCTCAGCAACGGTGCCGAGCTGCGGTTCCTGTCTACCAACAGCAGCACCGCACAGGGCTACCACGGTCACGTCTACGTCGATGAGTATTTCTGGATCCGTGACTTCGAGAAGCTGAGCAAAGTGGCCAGTGCCATGGGCACCCACAAGAAGTGGCGCAAGACCTACTTTTCGACACCCAGCGCCGTATCGCACCAGGCGTACCCGTTCTGGACCGGCGAGGGCTACCGCAACAGCAAGCGGGGCAAACCCACTGCCAACGACTGGCCCGGCGAAGCGGCATACACCCAAGGCGCGCTGTGCCCGGATGGTCAATGGCGCAAGACGATCACCCTGGACGATGCCATCGCCGGCGGCTGCGACCTGTTCGACGTCGACCAACTGCAGCAGGAGTATGACGAAGACAGCTTCCAGCAGCTGTTCTACTGCAAGTTCATCGACAGCACGCAGAGCGCGTTCGGCCTCAAGGACCTGGAACGCGCCTACTCCGACCTCTCGCTTTGGGACGACTTCAACCCAGACGATGCGCGTCCGTTCGCTAATCGCCCTGTCTGGGTCGGCTACGACCCGAGCCGAACCCGGGACGACGCCACGTGTGTGGTGGTCGCCCCGCCGGACGACCCAGGCGGCAAGTTCAGGATCCTGGAGAAGCACAGCTGGCGTGGACAGTCGTTCACGTTCCAGGCCGCCCAGGTCAAGAAGATCACCGAGCGCTTCAACGTGCAGCACATCGGCATCGATACAACCGGCGTCGGCTATGGCGTCTACGACCTGGTCAAGGACTTCTACCCACGGGTGATGCAGATCCACTACAGCCTCGAGACGAAAACCAGGCTGGTACTCAAGGCCCAGGACGTCATCCAGGCGGGCCGCATCGAGTGGGACGCCGGCTGGACCGACATCGCCCAGGCCTTCCTGACGATCAAGCGCGGCACCACCAACGGCGGGCAGATCACGTTCAGCGCGTCCAGGACCGAGGCCACCGGCCACGCCGACATCGCCTGGTCGATCATGCACGCCCTCTACAACGAGCCACTGAACACCAATAAGCGGCGCCGCAGCCGCTACCTCACGAGCGGAACCAATGCCCAAACGACGCAGAAACAGCAAGGCAGCGCCGCCGGCGCGGTCGCAACAGCCCACCAGGATGTTCACCTTCGGAGAGCCGGAGCAGGTCCTCAGCGGCAACATCGGCGAGTACCTGGGCGTGTTCCCGAGCGACGACGGCGAGATCTACAAGCCGCCGGTGTCGCGGGCAGGCCTGGCCAAGCTGTTGCGCGCCAACGCGCACCACGGCGCAATCCCCAAGTTCAAGCGCAATCTGATGCTGCGTGAGTTCATCGCCTCCCAGGGCTGCAGCGCGCAGACCATGGCCAAGGCCGCGCTGGACTACATGGTCTTCGGGGAGGCGTATTTCTACCGGATCCCGAACGCCTTCGGGCAGACGGTGGAGCTGGACCACCTGATGGCCATCAACATGCGGGTGAAGGTCATGGGCGGCTATCGCATGCTGCTGCCGGACAACAAATTCGAGGACTTCGACCAGGACGAGATCGTCCACATCAAGGATTACGACGTCGAGCAGAACATCTACGGGATCCCCGACTACCTGGGCGGCCTGCAGGCTCTGCTGCTGAACGAGGCCGCGACCCTCTTCCGCCGGCGCTATTACAGCAACGGCGCGCACGCTGGGTACATCTTCTACACCAACGACCCGGACCTGACCGAGGAGGACGAGAACGAGCTGCGCGCCCAGATCAGCGCGAGCAAGGGCGTGGGCAACTTCCGATCGATGTTCGTGAACATCCCCGGCGGTGCCGAGAACGCAATCAAGATCATCCCGGTGGGCGACTTCCAGGCCAAGGACGAGCTGGAGAAGGTCAAGAACATCACCCGCAACGACGTTATCGCCGCCTGGCGTATGAACCCGGCCCTGGCGGGGATCATCCCCGAAACCACCGGCGGTTTCGGGGACATCGAAAAGATCGATCGCGTGTACACAAGCAACGAAATTCGGCCCATCTGCCAGCTGTTCTGCCAGGTGAATGACCACCTCAGGGAGGACAGGAAAATTGGCTGGAAAGATCCGCAAAAGACCGATTAAAGCACTACATCTAGTAACGTTTCATAGGTGATTCAACTGCCAAATGACGGCATAATGATGGCGCATCTGAACCCTGGGGAGGGACACCATGCGAGTCAACTGCACGACTTGTGGCCATAAAGGCCGGATCAGTTCGCGGGAGGAGGTCACCCGCGCCTACGTCAAGCTCTACTGCCAGTGCCTGGACGCCCAGTGCGGCCACACCTGGGTATCAACCCTGTCGTTTTCGCATACGTTGAGGCCGTCAGCCCAGCAACTGGACACCCTGATCCTCGATCGCTTCAAGAGCCTGCCGGCGGATATGCAGCGGAAGCTGTTCGAACACATGGGGCAGACCAGGCCTACAGCCTGACAGCACCGCCGGCCTTCGGGTCGGCGGCTTCGTTTGAGTGGGTCAGGACTCAGGGTCGTCGGGGTGCTTGGCCAACTGGTCAATCAGGCGCCGCACCTGGTGCCGCTCGCGTTCAGCCATCTGGCGAAAACAACCGATCAACCGGCGTTCGTTCTCGCTCAGACCAACCCACTGAAACTCGACCTGGTCGACGCAATCCTGCTCAGCTACTGCCAAATTCAACATTTGCTAACTCCTTGATATGCAAAGTGAATCAGGAGTTAACAGGGCTACAGTTGGGCTTTACACGGGGACATGACGAATGGCTAAAAGCTCACTGGCTAGCATCGTCGAACATGGCTTTCAGGAAGCGGCGCAGGGCCCGCTGGTCCTGCTCGGGGATAGCGCGATATTGCTCCAGGAGTACGGACTCCTCGCTGGGCAATCCGGCGGCCAAGGTGCGCGAAGCCGTCACTATGTAGGTAGTGTCCACACCGAAGGCCTCTAGTGCAGCCAAGTACTTCAAGTCCATGGAGCTCGACCCGGTACCCAGCTCGTACTTCTTCTGCGTTCCGCGGCTTACACCAACGCGAATACCGAACTCCTCCTGCGATAGCCCCAAACGCTCACGCTCTTCCCTGAGCCTATTGCCCACTCCGTCAGCGATTAGCATTTTTTTGACCACAACACCTTGACTTGAACATTTTTCTGACCAAGAATCACCACAGACGAACACAAACAAACAGGAACAAACACTATGCCCGCGCCAGTTACGCCTGAGCAAGCCCGCGCTTCGCTTGATCGAAAGGGGATGAGCATTGCCAAGTTCAGTAGGATTCATGGTTTGAACAAAAATTTGGTCAGCGGCCTGCTGGCAGGCCGCATCAAGGGACTTCGGGGGGAGGCACACCGTGCAGCGGTACTACTCGGTATCAAAGACGGCGTGATTGAAGACTAAGGCCAGTGGCCACCAGGGAAAATCAGAACATGAATCGTTCACTTCTCAAGACCCGGAAAGACGTGATGAAGGAGATCATCCGCGCCTACCCAGGCGGTCGCGTCCAGGCAGCTGCTCACCTCGGCCTGAAACTTAAGCAGTTCGACAACTACGCCTACGAGAACGGGCACTCCCGCCCTCTCCATGACGTCCAGATCCGCCAGCTGGAGGCCAAACTCGGCACCACCCACCTGCCGGACTACATCGCCTCGCTCTACGGTGGAATCTTCGTGCATGTCGCTGACGTCGATGCGCTGGACAACCTCGAGCTTTACGCCATGTCGATGAACACCTCCGCGAAGCGCGGCGCTGTTGATCTGGAGATCGCCAAGGCCCTAGCGGATGGATCGATTTCCCAAGCCGAAGCCGACGAGATCCTGCGAGCCCACGAAGCCCACATGTCGGCCCGCCACACCGAGGTCCTGTCGGCCATCGCGCTGCACCGCGCCCGTGCGGGGGCTGCAGCATGAACATCCAGCCGACCGACTACCAGGACGTGCTCCAGTGGTCCGCCCGCCACTACCTGCAACGCCACCAGGCCGAACACCTGAGCGGCGACAACCAGCTGTTCACGCGCGCCGTTTGCCACCTGGTGGCAGACCACAACGTTTCCGACCCAACGGCTGAAAAGGCCGTGTACCTGGCCATGACTGACCTTGGCCTTGGCGCAGCTGATCGCTCGCCACCCCGCGCAGCGCGCACCTAACCCCTACACATCGCCCCACCCCGCTTTCCGTGGGTTTGGGTGAGTTGCGTCCGAAGTCGAGGTTTTCATGGAGAACAAGGTGGTAATCACAGCGGAAATGAGCCCCGAACAGGCCAACGCCCTGCTGGCTTCCCTCAAATCGGACTACAGCGCCGCCCTGAACGAGCACTGGTACGCCGACACGTACCGCTACGTCCCGGCGGAAGACCGGCACACCGCAATCGTCCAGAAAAATCCCGCCATGGGCGCACAACGCCGGCTGATCGGCGCGCTGACCTACAGCCTCAAAACTGCGAAGTAATCCTGATGATGAACGAAGATATCCTCTCCCAAGTTCTGCAGCGGCTCGAAAGCGATTTCGGGCTCAAGCATCGCGTTGGAACAGACTACATGCGGGGCGGCACTTGCCCTGCCTGCAGCAAGAAAGAGCTGTACGCACGCTATGACCGCCCCTGGCAGATCCGCTGTGGTCGCCCCGAGCGCTGCGGCCACATCGAGCACGTCAAGGACCTGTACGAAGACCTGTTCGAGGACTGGAGCAAGCGTGCCCCGGCCACCGAGAGCGACCCGAACGCCACCGTTCGCTCGTACCTGGAGTTCGCCCGTGGGCTGGACAGCTGGAAGATGACCGGCTGGTTCACCCAGGAAAGCTACGTCAATCAGGAAACAGGCGAGTCCAGCGCCACGATCCGCTTCCCCCTGCCCAACGACGGCTGGTGGGAACGCCTGATCGACCGCCCTGCGCGCTTCGGCAAGATGAAGGCGCGGTTCAAGTTCAAGTACAGCGCCCAAGGGCAGTGGTGGTGCCCTCCCAGCCTCGATCTCAGCAAGGTCAGCGAACTGTGGATCGTGGAAGGCATCTTCGACGCCGTGGCTCTGCTGCAGAACGGCATCGATGCAGTCTCGGCCATGTCCAGCGTGAACTTTCCCATTGAGGCCTTGAAGCAGCTGGCCGAGCAGCGCCGTGGCGACCTGCCCACCCTGGTCTGGGCCCTGGACAACGAGCCGACCGCCCGCGGCTACCTGCAGCGCTGGGCGAAACAGGCCACCGAACTGGGCTTCGAGTGCAAGGCTGCACTGATCCCCCAGCGAGACCGCAAGGTCGATTGGAACGATCTGCACCAGCGCTGGCAGTTCGAAGACGAGGGCCACGCCCGCAACCACAAGCGCAAGCGTGACCTGGACGCCGCACGCCACGAGGGTGACCTGCTGCTGGCCAGTTCAGCCCGGGAGAAGGCCCTGCTGATGTACATGTGGGACGAGGGGTTCACCGAGTTCGCCTTTGAATACGGCAACCAGACCTATTGGGCCAAGTTCGACCTGTCCAAGCTCGAGGATGAGCAAAAGAAGAAGCTGGCAGCCAGCCAGGACCAGGACGACGACGAGGAGCGCCAGGATGTGCTCAAGACCCTCTGCTCGTTGAAGCTGCTGGCCAACTGCAGTTTCCAGGCGCTTTACAAGCAGGTGAGCGACGTCACGAACGAGGCCTGGTTCTACTTCCAAGTAACCGGCACCCGGGACGACAACGGCGCGAACTACACCTTCACGCCCAAGCAGATCGCCTCGAGCAGCGAGTTCAAGACCCGCCTGATGTACTCCGGCGCCACCTGGCTCGGCACTCAGAAGCACCTGGACCAGATCATCCTGCGGCAGACCGAAGGCCTCAAGACCGTCGAGACGATCGACTTCCTGGGCTACAGCCGCGAGCACCAAGCCTACATCTTCAACGACATCGCCATTCACAACGGCGCCATCTACAAGGCCAACGACGAAGACTACTTCGAGTTCGGCAAGCACAAGGTCAAGTGCCTCATGAAATCCGTGAAGATCAAGAACGCCTTGGACGCCAAGGGCTACAGCGAAGCCTGGTTGAAAAACCTGTGGACCTGCTTCGGTGAGAACGGCGTGCTCGCCCTGACGTACTGGTTTGGCTCCCTGTTCGCCGAGCAGATCCGCGCCGAACACGAGAGCTTCCCGTTCCTAGAAATGTCGGGTGAGCCGGATTCGGGCAAGACCACGCTGATCAAGTTCCTGTGGAAGCTGTTCGGTCGGCTGTACGAGGGCTTCGACCCCGCCAAAAGCTCGTTCTCCGGCTTGAGCCGCGCTATGGGCCAGGTGGCCAACCTTCCGCTGGTACTGCTCGAGGCCGACCGCAACACCAACGAAGACAACGCCAAGGCCTTCGAGTGGGACCAGTTCAAAGACTTCTACGGTGGCGGCACCCTGCGTACCCGGGGCGTGAAATCGAACAGCAACGACACCTATGAGCCGCCGTTCCGCTCCTCGATCGTGATCGCGCAGAACGCCATCGTCACGGGCCACGAGGCCATCATCAGCCGGATCTTCCGCCTGCCGTTCCTCAAGCCGACGATCACTGACGACAGCCGCCGGGCCGCTGACGCGATCGTCCAGACCGAGCTTGAAGACGTCAGCCACTTCATGGTCAAGGCCATGCGCGCCGAACAGCAGGTGCTTAAGCGCTTCGCTGAGCTGTACCCCAAGTACCGTGCAGAGCTGTGGGCCAGCCGCAAGCTGACCTCCGATCGGGTCATCAAGAACCACGCCATGATGCTGGCCCTGGTGGACTGCCTGCAGCTGGTGATCAACGTGCCGGACCACATGGTTCAGGCCTGCCGCAAGTACGTGGTCAAAGCCGCCAGCGAGCGCCAGGCCGCGATCACCACTGACCCGAAAGAGGTGAACGAGTTCTGGCAGGTTTACGACTTCCTGGAATCGCTGCCCGAGGCCCCGCTGGTCAACCACAGCAAGAAACCCGGCGAAATCGCCATCAACCTCAACCAGTTTCAGCAGGTGGCCACCGAGTACCGCCAGCGGATCCCCGAGCTGGGCACCCTGCGCCGTCTGCTCAAGGACTGCCGCACCCACCAGTGCCTGGCTGACCAGAAGCGGGTCGAGAGCGCCATTCGGGCCCGCCAGCAGCTCGCAGCGCCCACCGCCAGCATTCCGCCGACCGTTCGCTGCTTCATCTTCCGGGAGTAACCGCGATGGACGTGCAAGTTATCACCAGCCCACGACCAGGTACGGCAGCAGATCGCCGGCTGCCGATCGTCCAGGCCGACGCCTACGCCGTAGAAGGCCTGCTGGACATCTTGGAAGTGCGTGCTGGCCGTGGTGAGCGGGAGATTCTGGTGTTGGCCTGTTCGCCGGCTCAGGTCCAAGCGGTTCTGGAATGGAGCTGCCTTCACGACGACGGCGAGCTGCAGGGTTTGGAGATTTACCTAGTACGGCGTGGAAGCGCCGACAGGTGAAAGGCCGGCGTAGGCCGGTAGAAAAACGGCGCCGAGGAGATTGCAGCTCCTCGACGCCAAACCACCACAGAGGAACGATCTATGAACCATAACCAACGCAGCGGCACCGCAGATCCTACCACAGCTGGGCCGTCTCACAGCCCGCGCCTGCTGGCCATTGGCGTTGTCGGCGCCGCCCTGATCGACCACCAGGTGCACCGCACCGCCGACAGCCGTGCCCGCCTTGAGGGCGCCGCCGACATGGCCCGCCGCCTGGGCGTGCTCGACGGCGCAGAAGCCCAGCTCGTTGCCAACCTGATCGCCCGCTACGGCAGGAGGCCCGAATGAACGCCACCTTCTACCCGAGGAGGGTCCGCTGTGACGGCTGCGCAAAGCGCGACGCTGACTGCACAGGCCTCCCCTTCGACTCAATGCCGGTTCACCGGCGCGACGGCGCCGACATCGTTGTGATCTGCACCGAGTTTCGCCAGACCAACCACTGCGCGTCCCACCGCGACAAGCGCGAACCACTCCGTAGGAAGCATGCGAAATGACCAACATCAAACGCTACAAGGTAAAGGACACCTGGAAGGGCTACGAGGTGACGCTCGAGGTCGACCTAAAACGCCTGACAACAGAGCGCGCTCAGCAGATCAACAGCTTCTGGACTGGTGCTGATGACCGCCTTGAGGAACAGGACGGGGACCTGGTGCAAACCGTCATCCGAATGGCCGGCCACGAAGTGATGTGCGAAATGCTCGTAGATCGAGGTGCCGACTTCGGCGACGGAGAGAAGTGGTACTGCCAGCAGACCAGCAAAAAATTGCACAACGGCGAGGGCTGGGGCGGCGAGAGCGAGGTGGACGACTTCGGTTGGTGCGGGATCCGGGTTGTGGGGGCTTATGTCCAAGTGCCCGATTTCAATGACGTTGCAGTGTCGGAGGTGAGCCCGTGACGACTCAGAAGACCGACGACCTGGTTATCACCGTCCGCCTCAGCGCCGGCGCTTACACAGCCCGGGCGCGTGGCGAGAAGGCCACCGCCAGCAGCTCGATCAGCGCCGAAACCGCAGCCCGTGCTCTGGCCAACAAGCTTGGCCTTGAGGTGGCCCAGCCGGATCTATTCGCCGCGAGCCGCAGCAGCACCGACCCCCATGTCCAATACACCATCCAGCGCAACAGCTGAGGGAACACCATCATGACCTCTGTTCAGTGGAAAACTCTGCCGACCAAAGCGAACCAGGCCATGGAGCGCGCCGGAGCCGATGCGGCCCGGGAATACCTCGAACGCACCGGCTGTAACAGCCTGTTCGCCATCTACGAAGCAATGACTGCAGCAGCTCCAGAAGCACCAGCGGCTCAGCAACCTGGCGAGGCTATTGCGTGGCTCGTTGGCTCAGCCATCTGGTGGAGCAAAGCCGCTGCAGAACGCGACTCCAGCGAGACCGGCGAGCCAGTGATACCGCTGTGCCCCTGCGCAAGCCCGACGTAACAACACTAGAAAATCTGCTCACAACTTCTAATAACGACCCCGCCGGTGTTGAACCACAATGCCGGCGGGTGCTTTTGCGAGACACAACATGGGGCATGCAACCACCGACGTTCTCAGCTTCGAGGACCTGCAACGGATCACCGGCTACCAGCGCCGATCGGACGTAGAGCGAAACCTGGTCGAACAGGGTATTCGCATGTTCCGGGGCAAAACCGGCCCCTGGACTACCATTGATTTGATCAACCGTGCCGCCGGCGTAGGGCCAGGCCACCCGGAGCGATACGACGCTGACATCCTATGAAGAAGGCCCGCAAGCGGAAGCACAATCCGCACATCCCCAGCCACATCGACCAAGCCGCGCTCCCCGCGGCTATTTACTTTGACCACCGTGGAAACGGGATCTGGTACACCTCGTACCGTGATGAAGAAGGCAAGCAGCGCCGGCACAACGTTGCACCGGCCGACGCAACGCTGGCCGAGCTGCACCGCATCATGGACGAAGCCAGCAACCCAGCCCGGGACACCCTGAATTACTTGTGCCAGCAGTACCACGAGAGCCCTAAGTTCAAGGGGCTCTCCTCCCGCACCCAAGACGACTACACGTACTGCCGTGAGGTGCTGACCAACCAGAACACCAGAATGGGTAAGCCGCTTGGCGAACTCGCCGTTCGCGGTTTCTCCCCCGCCCTGGTGCAGCGCCTGGTGGACAAGATCGCCGGCGAGGGCACCCCATCGAAAGCAGCCCACGTGCTCAGGTACCTGCGCCTGGTGCTGCAGTGGGGCCGCAACCGTGGCATAGGAAACCTGGACAGCAATCCCGCTCAGGGCGTCGAAGCGCCAACCGAGCGAAAGCAGCGCCGCCTTCCTGCAGCTGACGTAATGGACGCCTTGATCGATCGGGCAAAGGCACTGGGCAGGCTGCACCGTAATGAGCCTGGCAGTTGCCCCTCATACCTCAGCACCGTGATGGAGCTGGCATATTTGTGCCGGCTTCGCGGCATTGAGGTCGTGACCCTCACTGATGCCAACGAACTCGAAGAAGGTGTACTGACGAACCGCCGGAAGGGCAGCCGCGACAATATCGTCCGCTGGACGCCGCGTTTGCGCGCCGTGTGGGACGAGGCGAAGGCCCAGCGCGCCGCGATCTGGGCTCAGCGCAACATCCCTGTCCACCTTCACCCTGGACGACGTCCTCTCATCGTAAGCAGCCACGGCACGGCACTGAGCAAGTCAGGCCTGGACACGGCCTGGCAGCGCTTCATGGCCAAGGCGATCGCGGCCGGTGTTCTCCTTGAGGAGCAGCGCTACGGCCTGCACGACCTCAAACGCCGTGGCATCACCGACACACCAGGTACGCGGGCCGACAAGCAACAGGCCAGCGGGCACCGCAACGAGTCAATGCTGGACATCTACGACCTTGGCCTACCCCTGGTGAATCCCTCCGATACTCCCCCTCTCCCCCATGCGTAACAAGCGCACGCACTGCCCTGAAAACATAGGGTTTTCGGGTGGCCGTACGTAACAAGGATGCGACCTAAGCCCTTGATTTTATTGTTGTGCGTAGGTGCCTTGTAATCAGTAGGTCCCGGGTTCGATTCCTGGTGCCGGCACCATTCAAGGTTCCATAGAAAGCTTTTAAAATCTCTGGAACCCCCGAAAAACCCGCCTTCTGGCGGTTTTTTTCGTTTTGGCGTTCCGTCGGATTCCGAGGGTAGCCAGCGCTAATAAGGGTAGTTTTAAGGATAGAGGTCCGTTTCGATATCGGAGACTACCCTTATGGCCCGCACCACTGCCCCCCTTACAGACACCGCCTGTCGCACGGCAAAGCCCAGAGAGCGCGAGTACAAGCTCTTCGACGGCGACGGTCTTTACCTGCTTGTGCAACCCAACGGCCGCAAAGGCTGGCGGCTCAGGTACGTGAAACCCGATGGCCGCGAAGGCCTGACTGCCCTCGGCAGTTATCCGGTGGTTGGCCTGGGCGACGCCCGCCGCAAGCGCTTCGAGATCAAGCAGCAGCTCGCCAATGGCATAGACCCCATCCAGTACAAGCAACAAACCAAGACCCAAGCCGTGATCAACGGCCGCACCTTCGAAAGCGTTGCGCTCGACTGGTATGCGAGCATGGTGCCGAAGTGGGCGCCCGGCCACGCCAAGACGGTGCTCAGCCGATTGAAGACCCATGTGTTCCCTTTAATCGGTGCCAGAGCAATCGTTGAGCTGGACACCCACGACCTCATGCAGCCACTGGAAGCCGTGACGAAGCGCGGCACCATCGACGTGGCGCTCAGGATCAAGAACTACCTGCAAAGCATCATGCGTGAAGCCAAACGGCTACGACTGATCACGGCGAACCCGGCTCACGACCTCGATGGCTCGATCAAGACACCACGGGTCACTCACCGACCCACACTACCCCTATCGCGACTCCCAGAGCTATTGGCATGCATCGAGGACTACAGAGGCCGCCCGCTCACGCGCCTCACGGTGATGCTGTCGTTGCATGTATTCGTACGCTCCAGCGAACTGCGCTTCGCCCGTTGGAATGAGTTCGACCTCAAGCGCGGAATCTGGGAGATCCCCGACACCCGCCCGGCGCTGGACGGAGTGCCCTTTTCCACAAGGGGTACGAAGATGGCCGGGGACATTCACGTTGTACCCTTATCGCTGCAAGCCGTGGACTTGCTCGAGCAGATCCACGCGATCACCGGCAAGTTCGAGCTGGTGTTCGCGGGGGATGCCAAGCCGTGGAAACCGATGTCCGAGAACACGGTGAATGCCGCGCTCAGGACGATGGGCTACGACACCAAGGTGGATATCTGCGGCCACGGGTTCCGAGCCATGGCGTGCAGTGCGCTGGTCGAGTCCGGGCTGTGGTCAGAGACGGCCATCGAGCGACAGATGAGCCACAAGGAACGCAACAACGTGCGCGCCGCCTATACCCACAAGGCCGAGTTCCTCGAAGAGCGCCGGATGATCATGACCTGGTGGAGCCGGTTTCTGGAGGCGAACCGCGAGGACCATGTGACGCCGCATGAGTTTGCCAAGCAAACGGGCGAGAACGTCACGCGCCTTCGCAGTGCCAAGAGGACCGAGTAACCCGCCGCACCACCGCATCAAACTCGCTGTGAAGTTACCCACAGCACCGCATGAAGCTCCTCCGCGCGGGCCCTTTCAAACGGGGCTGCAAAGCCGCCCCGTTTGGAAGGACCATACCTAAGAAAAAACTGCTGGCACAGAGTACGTTTGTGGAAAACCACCGATGTCCACCGGGGGATAGTTTTATCCACAGGCGCTAAATCCCTGAAATCGCTTTGCTTGACGAATATTGTCCACAGGAGTAGACCGGGAGTTGCAAGCGCTGTCGATGAAAGCACCCAGGTGACCCGAACCTACAAGGTCACGCCGCTCCCACGGTGGTTCTCCCCAAGGGCGATTAGCATTCGGCAGCTCGCCCAGGCACTACCCATGTGAGGGATGCTCTTAAACATATAGCGTTCGTGCGCCAGATACACCGTACCTCGCTGCCCTGCAGCAACCTATCCGCTTGGCCGAATATTGCGCCAACCTGTGCCCGTCTCTTTCTTCTGGAAAGAGACGGGCGCTCCTACCGCTGCTGCAGCCCTCATCGCACATGGCTTTGCGGCAATTCCCCTCGTGACAATCGGCGTGACAAACGCCGATGTCACCAGCAACAGCCATGTAGATGATGGTGCCGCAGACCAGGGAATGGACTGCACCTGACTGACAGTCAGGCATGCCCCAGTCATCGCATTGCTGCTTGCACCTGGCTCAGGATCTCGCGGCACTGGTCTCGTCAGCCAATGCAGCCTCCACCCGCCCACCGGTAACGGTGCTCAGGAGGCCAGATCATGAGATGCCCTTGCTCCCGGACGTAAGGAGCCGCCAGTCCCACGTTAGAGGACATCCCCACAGGTCGCAGGGGCCTTGATCCCTGATAACACTCAGCATTCTTGGCGGGATGACGTGGGGCGAAGACTGGAGAGCGAGGATGAGGTGACCGATATGACACTGGAGGGTAACGTGATGGCCGTAATTTTGGCTACGTCTGGAAAGTGGATAAGGCAGGACGCGCACGCGCTGAACTCATAGCATAGCGCCAGCCCGGCAGCGGGCATTAATGCAATAATTACCTGAAATTTGTGGTGAAACCTTGCGGACTTTGCGACGCCCCCGTATGCCCCGTGTCAGCACTAATGACTAAGCAAATTCACGCCCCCTAGGGGAAAGGATTGAAAATTCTGGTAGGTCTAATCCGCACAAACACAGAGACGACCTGCCGAAAACACTTGTGACTTTGATTAGTACCGCATTTTTCTCGCTGTTGACTAGAGAGGCTTGTCAAAATCAAGTATCTACCACGTGCACTTGTACGCTCAGTGAGGTATAAATGCCAAGATGGCAAACCGCCACCAGCCGTAGACTGCTCCGGGAAAAGTCACTGCACTCGACTAAAAAATATACTTGAAGCCATTCTTATTAACTGGGAAAAATATGCTACCAAATCTAGATATTGTTATTGACACACAAGATTACGAAGTAGATATGAAGGCAGGACTAGAGACACTTCAAGGAGCTTCCGAGGCAACTCTGAGCATTGTAGAAACTCTTGTTACCGGAAAAGTTTCTCAAAGGCATCGAGGGGCACGCAGTGTAAGAACAATATTAAAGAAAACTTTTAAAGGGTCTTACGGACAGATTTTTTCAGTTGAGATCTCTGACGAAGAATTACTCAAAGAATACAAAAAAATTGGAAACCCTATATTTATCGAGCTAATGTCCTACTTCATGAAAGAGTCTCTTTACCTTGAGTCTCCCGAGCTTTCTACAAAAGCTCAAAAAATTGTCGATAATTTAGGTGGCACTGCTGAAGCTCTAATAAAAAAGCTGCGCATCTCATCCATGGAAAACATCCATAAAGTATCAACAACCTTTGATCACGATGTAAAAATCAGATACAGAAAGAGCTTGAATGAAAAGCTGGTGATTGCCAACTTTAACAAAACCACGGTTTTGGCTCTACAGGCTAAGGAATCCGAAAAAACCACGGACATTGTCGCAAGCATTACCAGATTAAATATTAACACTGGGAATGGAAGACTTCTCCTGAAAGGCGCAGAAGAAACAGTCGCATTTGGGTTTGGAATTGAATACAAAGAGGTGAGGCTTGAAGCCAAGAAGAAATTCTCCGAAAACCTTGACTACAACAACGGAATCGATAGTGATAAATGGAAGTTCTTGAAAGTCATTGCCAGGCCCATTATGCTTCGAGACGGAAAAATCGTCAAATATATAGTTACGGGCTTTTACAATGATTAACAGATATGCAACAGCGGCGGCGCTATTACTTCTTGGCGTTATCGCTTCATATGTATTTCATTTTTACTTTGAACTGAAATACGGCATATCAAATGACCCAGCCGTTTGGGGGCAGCTCGGTGACTATTTCGGCGGTCTGCTGAACCCCATGCTAAGTTTTATCTCGCTTGTGCTCCTCATAAAATCACTAACCTTACAAAATCAAGCAAACCAAGACCTTAGACATGAGATAAGCGAAACGAGAAAGTCTGAAAAACTACGTTCATTTGAAGTACAACTGTTCAACATGATTGACTCTCAGCGCGCCTCACTGAGCACATTTAAATTAGAATTCGAGGAAGGAGGTACGACAATAACAAAATATGGCGCCGAAGCGATAATCATGTTAGAAGATGCAATCGAAACATTACGAAACGAATCTGGAAACTCCAATGACGCCACAGTATACCTTGAGGAGATAGACAGCACCGATCAAATATTCGGAGCAACAAGAGTATTCTACAACATGGTAAAAATGATTTCCGAAAAACTAAACAATACTAACGGCTTTTCCCCAGAAGATAGAGCCGCACACTATTTAACTCTAATTAACTTTACAGATTTTTCTTTGCTACGACTCGTGATGATGAGTGCGCAGTTCCTGGAGTACCCCTCTACCGAATACTTAAAATCCAACGCTGAATTTAATGCCGTGCTAAAAGAAACCGGCTTAGACTATGAGCTTTACTGAAGAATAAGCACACACGATTTAACACAAATAAAACCAACACCAGATAGAACCATGACTATATTCTGCCCTAACCCCAGGCATAGCTTCGAACTGAGAGCCTTTTATAAATTAAGACACTCTTGAGTTAATGCCCGTTTTCACAGACCTGAAGCAAGAAGAATTGCTTATAAATTGGAAGGATAACTTAAATGGTCGAAAAATTTAATTACCAGTCAGATAATTACGATAGGAATGCACAGCGCCATGTGATCCCAATATATATAAAGGACAGCTTGGGGAATTATGAATTTTCGTCTACAGGCACTCTAGCCAAGTACAATCAACACCATTATATTTTGTTTGCTGCACATGCTTTGTCTGGGAGCGTATCAATTGATCGCCTTTATACACTCATGACAAATGGTTCGTTCTACAAGCTTTGCGAAAGCGCTATCGGCCACAAGATATTCGAACAAGAAGACATTGCTATAATCGACCATTTCAATGTCGCTTTTGAGGGAAAAAACTATTTCAACCTTAACCTCAGCAGCTTAAATGGTTTTGATAAAAACAAGTTTGCCTGGATCGGCTTCCCAGCGAGCAAATCTAAGTCGAAAAAAATTCACAAATCAAAATCCTCAGAGTCTTTGGCCTCGCAATACATTGTAGATGGAGGCGACGGTCTTTATTTTACAAGTGGGAAGTATTTTTCTATCTGTTCAAAAATAATTACCAATAACAATGCAGAAATTACTGGAAAATACGTCCGCGAAAACAGCAGCTTAAAATATGCTGGCCCTGTTAGCATGGCTCCCCATCCGGCAGGAATGAGCGGTGGCGCCATGTATTTTTTTGCTAAAGATCAGAAAATGAAAAGCACCATTGATGATACCTTTAGATTTGCAGGCATAGGTATAGAATACAGGAAAGACAACAAAATAGTCGGCGTTCCGAGGGTAAAGATAATTGACCTTCTGCAGCAGTTTGACAAAGAGAGTCCTTTAAAGTTTGAGCTCATCGACAGCTAAAATACGAAAGAAGCAGTCGAGCAACAGCTTAGTCGCCACACCACCCCTCTGAATCCGGCAGGAAATTAGAGGGATGGGATGCTGGAGCACTCAATGCTATAGCTAAATAGATTCAGCATAGCTGGCAAAAATTACTTTTCATCAAAAACCAAAATTTAGCTGCTCTTAGTTAGGCTAGTTGCAATATCAGTGACCACATAAATACGACTAACAATTAATGCCTCCGTCACCCTGAATATTTCTAGAGACCAAGAGCGGACATGTGCATAAGGGTACCTTTAGAGGTAGCCAATCCGCCATAAATCTAAATAGTCAAAAAAAACATATGTTTATGTAATTTTTCGACTCCTGGTGCCGCACCATCCTCAAAAGCCTCGACGAATGTCGGGGCTTTTTCGTTTCCGCTCCTGCGACACATTGTCCACCCTCTCCACTTCTTGTTTTCGCTCAATAAACCCTACTTTCAAAGCGGCTATTCCTGTGCCCGACGACTTTCGTCGACTTAAGGAGAAGTCCCATGAACGAGCAAGAAGGCGTGTCCCTGACCCGGCGTGGCATGCTGGCCGGCACTGTGTTGCTGGGCGTCGGTGCCTCGGCGCTTGGCAGTGGCCTGGCCCAGGCCGCTACCGCTTCACCCGCCGCCGGCCCGGTGCCTGACCTGGCGAAACTGGAGCGGGTGAGCGTCGAACTGGTGGCGCCGCCGCAGGTGCACCCTCACAGCCAGCGCGCTCCCGGCAAGCCGCGCATTGTCGAGTTCCGCATGGTCATCGAGGAGAAGGAACTGGCTGTCGACAGCGCCGGTGCCTATATCCACGCCATGACCTTCAACGGCTCGGTGCCCGGCCCGCTGATGGTGGTGCACGAAGGCGACTACGTGGAGCTGACGCTGGTCAACCCGGCCAGCAACAGCATGATGCACAACATCGACTTCCACGCCTCCACCGGCGCCCTCGGCGGCGGTGAGCTGACCCATGTGAAGCCTGGCGAGCAGGTGGTGCTGCGCTTCAAGGCCGACCGTGCCGGGGTGTTCGTGTATCACTGTGCGCCAGGCGGGGCGATGATTCCCTGGCATGTGGTGTGTGGCATGAACGGCGCGATCATGGTGCTGCCCCGTGACGGCCTGAAAGACCCCGAAGGCCGCCCGTTGCAGTACGACAAGGCCTGGTACATCGGCGAGCAGGACTACTACATCCCCCGTGACAAGGACGGCAAGTACAAGCGCTACGCCAACCCCATGGCCAGCTTCGGCGACATGAGCCAGCTGATGAAGGGGCTGGTGCCCAGCCATGTGGTGTTCAACGGCAGCGTCGGTGCCCTGACCGGCAAGCAGGCGCTTACCGCCAAAGTGGGCGAGACCGTGCTGATCGTTCATTCCCAGGCCAACCGTGATACTCGCCCGCACCTGATCGGCGGCCACGGCGACTACGTCTGGGCCTCGGGCAAGTTCGCCAACCCGCCGCAGCGCAACCTGGAGACCTGGTTCATCCCCGGCGGCGCGGCGGGGGCGGCGTTGTACACCTTCCGCCAGCCCGGCCTGTACACCTATCTCAACCACAACCTGATCGAGGCGGTGATGCTCGGCGCCGCCGCGCATGTGCAGGTGGAGGGGCAGTGGAATGACGACTTGATGAAGCAGGTGCAGGCGCCCGGGCCGATCCGCTAGCGGTATTGATCCGGATCAAGCCCCTTGGCCATGCGCGGCATAGCCTGAGCGCAGGCATCCACTTCATGGAGGGAGACCATGGCCAAGCGATTTCCCACGAACCCCAGCCATCCCGAACGGATCTGCTGGGGCTGCGACCTGTACTGCCCGGCCAAGGCGCTGGCCTGCGGCAATGGCGCGGACCGGACCATGCACCCGGTGGAGTTGTTCGGCGAGGATTGGGAACAGCTCGATGATCATCTGGATGCGGCCATGGCCACTTCGCATGCCGCGCCCGGACAGGAAATGCCGCTCAACCAAAAGTCTGAATGAACGGCGCCGCGCTCGCCTTGATGGCGGCAACCACCTTGGGTGCCTGATCGCAAAGCGCGGACTCCCTGGCCAGTGTTCGCTCCAATGCTTCAAGCTGATTGCGAATGACTTCAGCCGGGTTGCTCACGTCGCAAAGCGGTGCGAAGTCCAGCAAGCCTTGCCGCGACGCAAACAAGGATTTGTTGCCGGATAGCGAAAGCGCCAGCACGTCTTCCGGTATGTAAGCCGTGGTATTGACGATGTCGTACGCCGGAGCCAGGCGCGCATCGCCTCGAAGAGGATCGGTGTACAACAACCCGAAATTTTTCAGATGGGCATCACCATTTCCGACGATACAGCTGAGCGCAACCATCTCGAACAGTTGCCGCAGCGATAGCCGAAGATGCTCAGGCGCGCAGAACAGGCGGATCGCCTTGGCAATGGCAGCGTAGCTCTTGCTGTACTTCTGTTCGGCGCCAAGCCCCATCAAGGCAGCCATGTCTTCGAAACCAAGTGGATTGTTCTGCTCGTCACGATCGAAGCGGCGCATGACGAACAGCTTGCCGTTGTCGGACAAGAAGAATTGAGGCACTGGCAGGCCAGAGGTTTGCGCAACCGACATGCACAGGAATTCGTTGATCGCCAAGCCCGGGAACTCGTCGCGCCCGCTCTTGATGATCAGCTCGGCTGTTTTCGAGGTAAAGCGCTGTGACAACGGGTCCAGTTGCTCCGGAACCAGGACCTTCGGCTGCACACCAGAAATGCCTGCGCGCAGAATGTAGCGATCCACCAGATCGGCGAAGATATCCTCTCCCCCATCCCATGAAAGAATGTTCGCCAGCTTCTCTCCCGGAAACGTCTGCCGCCGCAGCAATGTGTCCACTACCTGCGAACTGACATGCACACGCCCGATCGGCGAACTGCTGCCGGACAACGCCAGGAGAAGCATGGGATCGACCTGAACGATCTTCGCCAGGCGGTTGCGCAATTGCTCGAGCACATACCCTTCGGGCAAGTTCATCTGGAACACCGGATGCAGCTCGCGATACCTGTATTCCTCGGTTCGGACCGGCATCAACAGGCTGATCGCCGCATCAGCAACGGTGTGCGGGCCATAGCGGAAGAGGTAGTCGCCTGAACTGGTCAGCAATGCTCCACTGTCACCCTCGGGTGTCGCGACTATCAGCGGCGTCATTCGAACATCCCCTCGATTTCGTCAAGCGTCGGCATCACCGCCGCTATGACCTGCAGTTCGCAGCCGAGCGCCGCCAATGCACGTGCATATGCCCCGATGGCCACTGACAGGCTACCTTTCTCCATGGCAATGATCTTTTGCCGGGTGATACCGGCCAAGGTTGCGAGCGCCTGCTGGGTCAATCCCCGGTTAAGCCTTCGCGTGCGAACCTGCGCGCCCAGGCGCTCAACGATCAATGAGTGGTCCATGTTCTTTATACGTGACAAATTTAGATGAATGTAACGTATAAGGAACATGATCAAAAATCAACCAGCATCAACGGTGTAAAAAGCTGTTCTAGAACGCCGTGCTCACCGTCACCGCCAGGTTGCGCGGGTCGCCATAGATTGCCCCGGCATAGAACCCGTAACGGGTGTAGTAGTGCTTGTCGAACAGGTTGTTGGCGTTGAGGCTGACGCTGGTGTCGTCGGTCAGCTGGTACTTGGCCATGGCGTTCCAGATCGCATAGCCCGACCAGTTGACGTCGGTGGCGCTGCGGCTGACGCCGTTGCTTGGCTGCCCGGCAGGGGTGGACACCGCGCGGATGTTGCTTTGCGCGGTCACGCCAGCGCCCAGGGTCAGGCGGTCCAGCGGGCCAGACAGGCGATAGGTGGTCGAGGCCTTGAACAGGTGCGAAGGATCGCTGCGCCCGTCGCTGTCCAGGCGGCGGAAGTGCAGGTAGGTGTAGCCGGCATAGACGTTCCAGTTCGGGGTCAGGGCGCCGGCGACTTCCAGGTCGATACCGTCGGTTTCCTGGCCGGAACCGGCCTTGTAGGCAGTGGCGCCGGTCGGCGTCAGCAGGTCGCCGTCCATCACCGCCTTGTTTTCCTGCCTGGTGCGGAAGTAGGCCGCGGACGCGTTCAGGCGGCCATCGAACCATTCACCCTTGATCCCGGTTTCGTAGCTCTGGCCACGGATCGGCTCGACCTTGGTGCCGCTGGCGCTCTCTTCGCTCTGCGGATTGAAGATGTCGGTGTAGCTGGCGTACAGCGAGTAGTTGTCGTCCAGGTCGTACACCGCGCCCAGGTAAGGGGTGACGATGCCGTTGTTCTGCTGGTTGCTGCGCGCACCGTTGACGCTGACGGTAGTGGCCGAATAGTCGGTGCTGCGCACACCGAGGATGAGCGACAGGGGGTCGGTGACACTCAGGCGGGTGGCGGCATACATGCCCTGCAGACGGGTGGTGGTCTTGCTGTGCAGGCCGGTTTTCGAGGCCAGCATGGCGTAGTCGTCGTCCACGCCGTCGAGCCAGTTGCCCAGCCCCAGGCCATTGTTCGCCCGGAACTGGCAACCCACGCCGCTGTTCACTGCCTTGCCGTCGCCTACCATGCTGCAGGTGTACTGCGGTGACCAGGCCACGGTGCGGCTGTCGTTGTAGCCGACCATCGCCTGATGGGTGCGCCCGAACAGTTGGAATGGGCCGGACAGGTCGATCTGCGCCGATTGCTGGGTGGTGTCGGTGGAGCTGTGCAGGCCGTTGAGCACAGCGCCGCTGCCGTCCTGGTTCCAGTAGCCGCCGTAGACACCGCGACCGGACGAGTTGACCTTGGCCAGGCCACGGTGGTTGAGCGCCTCGCCGCTGCTCTGGGCAACCTTCAGGTCCAGGCTCCAGTCGTTGTCGAAACGGTGCGCCAGCGAGCCGAAGGCGGTGCGGGTGATGTACTCGCCAAAGCTCCAGCTGGGTACCACGTTGGTGCTGCGCGGCAGGTCGGTCTTGCTGCCGTCGCCGTACCAGATCGGGATGTTGGCGCCCCAGCCGCCGCCGACCACTTTGCTGTACTCGTACTGGTAGCCGGCACCCAGGGTGGTGGCATCGTCCAGGTCGAATTCGAAGTTGGCCAGGGCCGCGCGGGAGCGTTCGGACTGGTTGTCGCGGAACGAGCCGGCGTCCTGCTGGGTCATGACCAGACGCGAACGCAGGCGGCCGTCCTCGGACAGCGGCAGGTTCAGGTCGGCACCCAGGCGGCGCTTGTCCCAGCTGCCGTAGGTGGCGTAGGCGCTGCCGCCGAAGGTCCGGGTCGGCGCCTTGCGGATCAGGTTGACGGTGGCCGAGGGGTCGCCGGTGCCACCGAGCAGGCCGTTGGCGCCACGGACGATGTCGATGCGCTCGTACAGGTCCATGTTCAGCGCATTGCCGCCGCCACTGAAGTCCGAACCGCCGGGGAACTGCAAGCCGTCGATCTTCCAGTTGCTGATCGAGTAGCCACGGGCGCGGAAGTCGGTGCGCCCGCCCACTTCCATCTTGCTCATGCTCACGCCCGGCGTGGTGTCCAGGGCCTGCTCGAGGGTGTGGATATCACGGTCTTCCATTTGCTGGCGGGTGATGCTGGTGACCGACTGCGGCGTCTGCCGGGGTGTCAGCTGCAAGCCTGTGGAGCTGCGTGTGTTCTGCACGGTGTAGCCGATCTGGCCGCTGTCGTCGGCCTGTGGCAGCGCACTGCTGTCGATGTTGGTGGCGCCCAGTTCCAGCACCGGACCGTCAGCGAAGGCTGTGCCGCTAAGCCCGAGGGCCACGAAGAAGGCAAGCGGGGAGAGGCGACTGCCGCCTCGGACCCAGGGGGTTGTGTCAGTCATGATGCTCTTGCATACCATTTGGGAAGGCTTCGTATTCGCAGATGATTTTTTGTTACGATTCTAGGCATCTGCCCCTTCGGCTCCATGGACGGGATGTACGGGGATGTAATCGAACGTAATGAGCCTCACGGTTCCCCTTTGCACAGGTACCCCACAACCATGAGCACAACCTTGCTGGTCGTCGACGATGACGACGAGATCCGCGAACTTCTCTGCGATTACCTGACAGACGCCGGCTACCAGGTAATCGCAGCCGCCGATGGAGAGCAAATGCACGCGCAGTTGACCCGGCACAAGGTCGACCTGGTGGTACTCGACCTGATGCTGCCCGGCGAGGACGGCCTGAGCCTGTGCCGGCAGTTGCAGGCGCAGCCGGGCTTGGCGGTGGTGATGCTGTCGGCCAGGGGCAGCACCCTGGACCGCATCATCGGCCTGGAAGTAGGCGCCGATGATTACCTGGCCAAACCCTTCGAGCCGCGCGAACTGGTCGCCCGGATCAAGGCTGTGCTGCGCCGCCCCCAGCGTCTGGAGGCAGAGCCCGAAACGTCGGCCAGCGAGGCACAACTGTTTGCAGGCTTGCGTCTCGATCACGTCAAACGGTTGCTCGTTCACCCGGACGGCCAAGCCTTCAACCTGCCACGCTCCGACTACCGTGTGCTGCGTGAACTGCTGGACGCCAACAACCGCGTGGTCTCGAGGGACTACCTGACACGCAGCGCGTTCGGCCGCGACCATCTGCCCGACGACCGCTCGGTGGACATGTGCATCAGCCGCCTGCGCCAGCAACTGCGCCGGGCGCCAGGCCAAGGCGCGCAGATCCTCACCATCCGCAACGAAGGCTATCTGCTGAGCCTGGCCCGCGAAGCGCTGGGCGCCTGAGGTGCGGCTGCTTCGCCGGCTGTGGCCGCGCACGCTGTTCGGCCAACTGCTGCTGATCATGATCAGCGGCACCCTGGTGATCCAGCTGATGTCCAGCAGCATCTGGTTCGACGTTCGCTTCGCCCAGGTGCTGGAAGCGCCGGTGCGATTGATCGCGGCGCGCAGCGCCCCCCTGATCGCCCAGGCCGAGTGCCATGGCGCGGCACGCCAGGTACCGAAGCATTACCAGCTACGTTGCGCCGAAGCGCCGCCCGAGGGTGAGCATGACCAACGGCGAGGCTGGCGGCGCATCGAGCTGTTGCTGCATCAGGCATTGGCCTACGAACTGGGGGGCGATGCGCGGCCGAGGTTGCTCAAGGTCCGGCTCATCGACGAACTGGGCCAGCCCATCGTCTGGCGCAGCCTGTTCGGCTTGCGCACCGCCCAGGCGCATATCGAGTTTGCCGTACCCCTCGCCGATGGCCACTGGTTGGTCATCGATGGCCAGGAGTTGCAGGGCTGGAGTGGCGAGTCGGCGTGGGTGCTGATCAGCGACTACCTGCTGCGGGTCTATGCCCTGCGCATCGCCGCCGTGCTGGTGGTGTGCCTGGTGGCGGTACGTCTGTGCCTGCGCCCGCTGCGCCGCCTGGCCGATGCCGCCCGTGGCCTGGGAGGCAATCTGGAACAGGAGCCGTTGCCGCTGGACGGCCCCGAGGAAGTGCGGCACGCCGCCCAGGCCTTCAACGCCATGCAGCAGCGGCTGATCCGCATGGTCAACGACAAGGCCTACTTCCTCGCCGCCGTGTCCCACGACCTGCGTACACCGCTGACGCGCATGCGCCTGCGCCTGGAACGGCTGGAGGACAGCGAACACAAGGAACGCCTGCGCCAGAACATCGCGCAGATGGACGGCATGATCGGCCAGGTGCTCGACTACTTGCGGGCGGGCGAGCAGCAGAACCTGCAAGCGGTCGACCTCGACCGCCTGGTGGCACGCCAATGCGCGGATTTGGCCAGCGCCGAAGAGCCCTTGCCGATCCATGGTCAGGTGGGCCTGGCCCAGGTAGACGCCCTGCTGCTGCAACGGTGCCTGCAAAACCTGCTGGTCAATGCCCTGCGCTATGCCAGGGAGGTCGCGGTGGAGCTGGAAAGCACGCCAACCGATGGGTACATCCATATCGACGATCGCGGCCCGGGCATCGACCCGGGCTTGCTGGCGACTGTCACCGAGCCTTTCGTGCGCGGCGAGGGCTCACGCAACCAGGCCTCTGGCGGCTATGGGCTGGGGCTGAGCATCGCCCAGCGCATCGTTTCCAGCCATGGCGGCGAACTCACGCTGGTGAATCGGCAAGGAGGCGGGTTGCGGGTCAGCGTGCGATTGCCCAAGGGCAAGATCGCCTGATCATTTGCCGTCACCCTGCAGGATCCTGAGCGCCGCTTCGGCCAGGAAGCCCGAACGGCTCTTGTGCTCCGGGTGGTTCTGTACGTAGCTGTCGATGCGGGTGAGCAGGTACGCCGGCAAGGTGATGTTGAGCTTCTCGGCCTTGCCCAGGTAGCGGGTGATGTCGATATCGATCAATGCCCAGGTGCAACCGGCATAGGCGGGATTGGCCGCATGCACGCCGACCTTGCTGGCCCTGGGGATTTCCTGCTGGTCCTGTGCCAGCAGTTCGAGGTGGCCTTCGATCGCTTCACGCGCCATGGCGATGGCGTCGTCGAGGTCTTCGCCCGCCGAAAAGCAGCCGGGGATATCCGGGACTTCCACGCCCCAGGCGTGCTGGTCGTCACCGGGGAGGATCGCGATGGGGAACAACATGGTGATGGTCTCCTCGTCAGCTGGCGTAGCTGATGCGTGCCTGGCGCAGAATGCTGGCCGCAGTCGCGGGCAGCAGGTCTTTCTTGGGATGCGGGATGGTGACCAGCCCGGCTTTTTCAGGATGCTTGAAATGATGGTGGCTGCCTTTGGAGCGCACCAGATACCAGCCATCCGCCTCGATCACAGCAATCATTTCACGGCTGTTCATTCACCCATTCCTTGGGCCGGCCGATCGGTGGTTAGTATAACCACCGAAAGACAATTATCAACACCATACCCACCATTACGACAAGCGGGCTGCCAGGATGAGAAGTATGGGGAGAGGAACGGAGCAAACACCGGGAGAAGTGATGCGGGATCTTGCAGCAGGGAGAATCGCCAGATTGTTCAGAGCACGGCCAGTGCCTTTGCCTTCAAAACTTGCAGATCCATCACTGGCACCCCGACCTGCTTGGCCATCTCGTCCCACTCGCGCAGGCGCAGGCTGACCCCGAACAACGGGTCGGCCTCGAACGCATCGGCTTCGGCATCGTTCATCACTCCACCCTGGTACGCCAAGGTGCGTCGGCTGGCTTCACTCAAACGGTCGTAGTATCCGGGCTGGCGCAAGGTCAGGTAGCGCTTGGCCTCGACGTGGTACTGCACCAGCCTGGCCAGCCGCTCGCTGAAACCACACCGGCGCAAATATTCGGCACCAATGCGCTCATGGCTGACGACGCCATAACCGCCCATGTCCTCGCCCTCGCACAGGTGGCCGATGTCGTGGAAGAAGGCGGCCAGGATCACTTCGTCGTCGTAGCCTTCGGCCATGGCCAGTTGGGCTGCCTGGGACATGTGCTCGAGCTGGGTGATGGCCTCGCCGATGTAGTCGGCGCTGCCATGACGCTCGTACAGGGCGAAGGTGTCGTCGATGATCCGGGAAGAAGTTGGCATTGCGTGGACTCCTGCGTTGCCTGGGCTGACGCTATCGCGGGGCAGGCCCGCTTCTTGAGTGTAGAAGCCGGCTTGCCCCGCGATGAGGGCCTTACTGCTGGGCGACTTTCTCCGACTTGCCGTCGTAGCGCTTGCGCCACTCAGCGAGAATCTGGTCGCGGTTCTTCGAGGCCCAGGCGAAGTCGTTCTTGATCAGGCGCTGCTCATAGTCGGCCGGCAGTTCGGTCTGCGGCTTGGCGATGCCGGGGGCGGCGAGCACCGCGAAGTTCTCCTTGTACAGCTCCATGGCGGCAGGGCTGGCGGAGAAGTCGGCCAGGCGCTTGGCGGCATCGGCTTTCGGCGAGCCCTTGATCACCGCCGTGGCCTCGATCTCCCAGCCCAGGCCCTCCTTGGGCAGGACAATGTCCAGCGGTGCGCCCTGGCGCTTGAGCTGCACGGCCGGGTACTCGAACGAGATGCCGATCGGGAACTCACCTGCCGCCGCCAGCTTGCATGGCTTGGAGCCGGAATGAACATACTGGCCGATGTTCTGGTGCAGTGCGTCCATGTAGGCCCAGCCCTGAGGCTCGCCGAAGGTTTGCAACCAGGCGCTCACATCGAGGAAGCCCGTACCGGACGAGGCCGGGTTGGGCATGACGATCTTGCCCTTGTACTCAGGCTTGGTCAGGTCCTGCCAGCTCACCGGCTTGCTCAGGCCCTGCTTCTCGGCTTCGACAGTGTTGAAGCAGATCGTCGCGGCCCACACGTCCATGCCCACCCAGGCCGGTGGATTGGCGGCGTCGCGGTAGTTGGGCGAGATCTTGCCCAGGTCCTTCGGCGCATAGGCTTCAAGCATGCCGTTCTGGTCGAGGATGGCCAGGCTGGAGGCCGCCAGGCCCCACACGGCGTCAGCCTGTGGGCGCTCTTTTTCGGCCAGCAGCTTGGCCGTGATGATGCCGGTGGAGTCGCGCACCCATTTGATCTCGATGTCCGGGTTGGCCTTCTCGAAGGCCTGCTTGTAGCTCTTGAGCTGCTCGGCCTCCAGGGCGGTGTAGACGGTCAGCTGGGTCGCGGCCGAAGCCTGCAGGCTGAACACGGCGGATACGGCAGCGGCAAGTGCGAGGGGCTTGAACATGATGCGGTTCCTATTGGTATGGGCAGTCGGTCAATGGCCGGGAGCGCGTTGGCGCCAGGCCTGGGAGCGGCGCAGCAGGCCGCGCGAAGCGCCGGCCAGCAGCAGGGAGGCGGCGGCGCTGGTCAAAAGGATCAGGGTCGACATGGCAGCGGCGCCGCCAACGTTGCCGGCGTCATCCATGTTCAGCACGGCAACGGCGGCGAGGATGGTGTCGGGGCTGTAGAGGAAGATCGCCGCCGACACGGTGGTCATCGCCGAGACGAACAGGTAGCGGATGATGTCCAGCAGCGCGGGCAGGCAGATCGGCACGGTGACCCGCACGAAGTGCTTGTACAGCGGCGCCTTGAGCGACAGCGCGGCGGCTTCGAACTCACCGTCGAGCTGGCGCAGGGCGGTGGTGGCGGTCATCTGCGCGGTGGTCAGGTAGTGGGCGATGGTACACACCACCAGCAGCGCCATGCTGCCGTAGAACACGTGTAACGGGTTGCCGTTGAGGTTGAAGAAGAACACGTAGCCCAGGCCCAGCACCAGGCCGGGCACCGCCATGGGGATGAAGCTGAGCAGGCGCAGCAGCTGATTGAGCAGGCGCTGGCCTTGGGTCTTCTCCATCAGGTAGGCACCGGTGAAGATCACCACGCTGCCGATCAGCGCGGTGCCGATGGCCATGGTCACGCTGTTGCGATAGGCCAGCCAGCCGCCGCCGGCAGTGTCTTCGAACATGTAGTGCTTGAGCGACAGCGACAGGTTGTACGGCCAGAACTTGACCAGCGACGAGTACACCGCCATGCCGATCACCGCCAGCAGCGCCGTGCAGACCAGCAACACGATCGCCAGGTAGCAGCCATCACGCAGCCTCGACGGCTTGGGCTCGAACACCTGGGCGCGGCCGCTCATGGCCTCGCCCTGGCGGCGGCGCAGCCAGGCATCCACGGTAAAACTGAGCAGCGCCGGCACCAGCAGCACCATGCCGATCAGCGCACCACGGCCGAACTGCTGCTGGCCGACCACCGCCTTGTAGGCTTCCAGCGCCAGCACCTGGTAATCACCACCGACCACTACCGGCACGCCGAAGTCGGTGATGGTCAGGGTGAACACCAGGCAGAACGCCGCGAACACCGCCTGACGCGTGGCCGGCCAGGTGATGCTGAAGAATGCCCGGGCAGGCCCCGCGCCCATGCTCGAAGCGGCATCGAACAGCCGTGCGTCGGCCAGTGACAGCGCCGAGAGCAGGATCATCAACGCATGGGGGAAGGTGTAGATGGCCTCGCCAAGCACGATGCCCCAGAAGCCGTAGATGTTGTCGCTGAGCAGCCCGCGCAGCAGGCCCTGGTTACCGAACAGATAGACCAGCGCGATCGCCGGCAGCATCGACGGCGCCAACAACGGCAGCAGCGAAATGCCGCGCCACAGCCCCTTTGCCGGGATCAGCGTGCGTTGCAGGGCATAGGCGAACAGGTAGGCGAACGGCACGACGATGGCGGCAACGGTGAGGGCTACCGACAGGCTGTTGCCGAGCAGCCAGTGGAAGTTCGCGCTGGCAAACAGTTCGCGGGCGGCCAGCAGTCCCCCGCCCTGCCCGGCTTCAGCGCTGAAGCCACGCCAGAAGATCGCCAGCAACGGCAGCAGCACCGCCAGCACCAGCAGGCCCAGCAACAGGCTCTTGCCACCGACGACGAACAGTCGGTCCCCCAGGGCGACGCCGGTGCGTGGCCTGTCGTTGCCGTGAGTGAGCGGCAGGGTCATGGGCGCGGCCATCTCAGGCGAACACCTGCAGGCTCTGCGGCGGCAGGGCCACCCAGATGTCCTGCGAACCCAGGCGCGGCATGGCTTCGGGCGCAAGCTCCGCGAGCAGCGCATGGCCTGGCAGGGCTTCGAGTTCGAAGCTCATGCGGCAGCGATTGCCGAGGAAGGTGACTTCCCGGACCTTGGCCGGGAACAGGTTTTCCTCGTGCACCACCGGGTTGACGGTGATCGCCTCGGGCCGGCAGAACAGTCGGCCGCTGCTGACGGCGCTGGCGTTGTCGGCCAGGCGCATGTGCATACCACCGACCTGGGCGTGGCTATTGCTGCTGCGCTGGAACGGCAGCCAGTTGCCCTGGCCGACGAACTCCGCGACGAAGGGTGTGGCCGGCTGGTCGTAGATTTCCTGGGGCGTGGCGTATTGCTCGACCTGGCCGTTGTTCATCACGGCGATGCGGTCAGCCATCAGCATGGCCTCGTCCTGGTTGTGGGTGACCATCAGCGTGGTGATGCCCAGCTGGCGTTGCAGCTGGCGCAGCTCGGTGCACAGGTGCTCGCGAACACGGGCGTCGAGGGCCGACATGGGTTCGTCGAGCAGCAGCAGCGAGGGCGACGGCGCCAAGGCGCGGGCCAGGGCCACGCGCTGCTGCTGGCCACCGGAGAGCTGGCCGGGATACTTCTTCTCACTGCCGGCCAGGCCCACCAGTTCGAGCATCTCGCTCACCCGCTGGCGCGCGGCCTCGCGGTTGCTGCCGGTCAGGCCATAGGCGATGTTGGCTTCGACGGTGAGGTTGGGGAACAGCGCGTAGGACTGGAACAGGATGCCGTAGTCACGGGCCTGGGGCGGCAGCTCGGAGATATCGCGGTCGCCAATGTACAGCGTGCCGCGGTCCTGGCGCTCCAGGCCGGCGATGCAGCGCAGCAGGGTGGTCTTGCCGCAGCCCGAGGGGCCGAGCAGACACACCAGCTCGCCAGCGGCGATGTCGAGGGACACGTCGTTGAGCGCGGTGAAAGCGCCGAAGCGTTTGTGGATGCCGCGCACTTTCATCTGTGCGCCCGGAGTGACGTGGTTCATGGCAGGTCCTCATCGAAGCGATGGGGGCCATGCTAGGCAGGCTGTGCGAAGGTTCTGTGGCGTTGGGGCAAAAGCCGGTGATAGTGGTATAGGCAGATTTTGTAGTGGCCTTGAGGGCCCTATCGCTGGCAAGCCAGCTCCCACAAAAGCAAGTCGGCGCCAACCCTGTGGGAGCCGGCTTGCCGGCGATGAGGCCGGTGCAACCAGTAGAGAACTGTCAGAATTGCGATCCAACCACCTCCTGCGCCACCCCCAGGAACGCCGCCGGCAACCGCGCCTGGCGCCGCTCCTTCAGGCAGTACAGGTACTCGTGCATCACCGGCGCGTCGTCCAGCGCCAGCACCCGCAGCTCGGGATTATGCGGCACCTCATGGCGAGCAATGATGCTGATCCCGATGTTGCGCAGCACCGCCTCGCGGATCGACTCGCGGCTGCCGATCTCCAGCAGCGCCCCGGCCTTCACCCCGGCGTCCTGCATCATCTGCTCGGTGAGCTTGCGGGTGGTCGAGCCCTTCTCGCGCATCAGCAGGCAATGCCCGGCCACCACCTCGATCGACACTGCCTGGCGTTGCGCCAAGGGATGATTGCGGTGCACCGCCAGTACCAGCGGGTCGCTGCCCAGCACCCGGCGTACCAGGCGTGCGTCTTCGAGCAATTGCGACGAGGCGGCGATATCCACCCGGTAGTCCTCGAGCATTTCCAGCACCTGCTGCGAGTTGCCGATCTCCACCGCCACCTCCACCTGCGGCAGGCGCTCGCGGAAGATCTTCACCAGGTCGAGGATGTAGTACGGCGCCGTGGCGGCGATGCGCAGGCTGCCCTGGGCCTGGCCGCTGTTGCGCAACTCGAACTCGATGTCGGCCTCCTGTTGCAACAGCGCCTTGACCATCGGCAGCAGGCGCACGCCCTCCTCGCTCAACACCAGGCGCCGGCCGCCGCGGTAGAACAGCTCGACGTTGTACTGGCCCTCAAGGTTGCGGATCTGCGTGGTCACCGTGGGCTGACTGAGCCCGAGCTTCTTCGCCGCCAGGGTGATGCTGCCCAGGCGGGCCACCATGTAGAAGGCTTTGAGCTCGGCGCTCAGCATTGGCAGAACCTCTTTTTCACGCCACAGGCGTTATTTGCGCAACAGGCGCAGACCGTTGAACACCACCAGCAGGCTCACGCCCATGTCGGCGAATACCGCCATCCACATGGTGGCCATGCCGGCGAAGGTGATTGCCAGGAAGATTGCCTTGATCCCCAGGGCCAGCACGATGTTCTGGGTGAGGATCGCCGCGCTTTGGCGCGACAGCCTGACGAAGGCCGGGATTTTGCGCAAGTCGTCGTCCATCAGCGCCACATCGGCGGTCTCGATGGCGGTGTCGGTACCGGCGGCGGCCATGGCAAAGCCGATCTCGGCGCGGGCCAGGGCCGGCGCGTCGTTGATGCCATCGCCGACCATGCCGACACGATGCCCCTGGGCGTACAGGTTCTCGATGCTGGCGAGCTTGTCAGCGGGCAGCAGGTTGCCCTCGGCGCGGTCGATCCCCACCTGGGCCGCAATGGCCTGGGCGGTGTGGGGATTGTCGCCGGTCAACATGACCGTCTTGATACCCAGCGCGTGCAGCTCGGCAATCGCCTGGCGGCTGCTGTCCTTGACCGTGTCGGCCACGGCGAACAACGCCAGCGGGCCGGAGCGGTCGAGCAGCAGCACCACGGTCTTGCCCTGGCGCTCCAGCACATCCAGCTGCGCTTCCAGCTCCGGGGAGCACAGGCCGAGTTCCTCCACCAGGCGATGGTTGCCCAGGTGGTAGGTCTGGCCCTCGATATCACCGCGCACACCGCGACCGGCCAGGGCGGCGAACTCGGTGACTTCGCTCAGAACGAGATCCTGGCCCTTGGCGAACAGGGCGATGGCACCCGACACCGGGTGGTCGGAACGGGCAGCCAGGCTCGCGGCCAGGGCCTGGGCGCGGCCTTCGAACAGTGGGTCGAGCACCTTGCTATCGGTCTGCACCGGCTTGCCGTGGGTGATGGTGCCGGTCTTGTCCAGGGCCAGGAAGTCCAGCTTGCGCCCGCCCTCCAGGTACACACCGCCCTTGATCAGGATGCCTTTGCGCGCCGCCGCGGCCAGGCCGCTGACGATGGTCACCGGGGTGGAGATCACCAGCGCGCACGGACAGGCCACCACCAGCAGCACCAGGGCACGGTAGATCCAGTCGAACCAGGCACCGGCCATGAACAGCGGCGGGATGAGCGCCACGGCGAGCGCTACCGCGAACACCACGGGGGTGTAGATGCGCGAGAACTGGTCGACGAAGCGCTGGGTCGGCGCACGGGCGCCCTGGGCTTCTTCGACGGCCTTGATGATGCGGGCCAGGGTCGATTGACCGGCGGCGGCCGTGACGCGGTATTCCATCGCGCCGGCCTGGTTGATGGTGCCGGCGAACAGCTTGTCGCCGACCGCCTTCTCGACCGGCAGGCTTTCCCCGGTGATCGGCGCCTGGTCGACACTGGACTGGCCACCGACCACCTCGCCGTCCAGGCCAATGCGCTCGCCCGGGCGCACCCGCACCCGTGCGCCGATTGCGACCTCGCGCACTTCGACCTCACGCCACTGACCATCGGCCTGTTGCACGGTGGCCATGTCCGGGGCCAGCTGCATCAGCCCGCCGATGGCATTGCGCGCGCGGTCCAGGGAACGGGCTTCGATCAGTTCGGCAACGGTGAACAGCACCATGACCATGGCCGCTTCAGGCCATTGGCCGATCAGCACGGCGCCGGTCACGGCAATACTCATCAGTGCATTGATATTGAGGTTGCGGTTTTTCAGGGCAATCCAGCCCTTCTTGTAGGTACCGAGGCCGCACCCGAGGATGGCCGCCAGGGCCAGCGCGGCGACCACCCACTCCGGTGCCTTGCCGGAGAAGTGCACGATTTCGGCGGCAATTGCCGCAACACCGGACAGCGCCAGCGGCCACCAGCGTGTCTTGCTGGCCTGGGGCGCGCTGGCGGCGCCATCATCCTCGGCGGCCATGGGTTCGGCCTTCATGCCCAGGCTATCGATGGCCCGCTCGATCTCGGCGGTGCCCTCGAGCGTATGGCGCACGCCGAGCACACGATTGATCAGGTTGAATTCCAGTTGCTCGATACCGGCCAGCTTGCCCAGCTTGTCCTGGATCAGGGTCTGCTCGGTAGGGCAGTCCATGGCCTCGATGCGGAAGCGGCTGAGCTGCGCCTGGCCACTGGCCTTTTCGGTCAGCTGCACCAGGGCCGGGGCGGCCTTGCTGGCGCAGCAGCCGTGGGCGTGGGGCGCGTGGCCATGATCGAGGTCATGATCGAGGTCATGGGCGTGATCATGCTTGTGGTCGGGGCTGACAGGCTGGTTCATGGAATCATCCTTAACTGAGCGCTGGCCTCTGTAGAGATCCACAGAGTGGGTTGTTGCCAAGTGAACACCCTGTAGCCACTATAGGGTCAAGCCCTTTGCAGGAGATTTGCCATGAAGATCGGAGAACTGGCCAAGGCCACCGACTGCGCCGTGGAGACCATCCGCTACTACGAGCGCGAACAGCTGCTGCCGGAACCTGCCCGCAGCGACGGTAACTACCGGCTCTACACCCAGGCCCACGTCGAGCGCCTGACCTTCATCCGCAACTGCCGCACCCTGGACATGACCCTGGACGAAATCCGCAGCCTGTTGAACCTGCGCGACAGCCCCGACGGCTCATGCGGCAGCGTCAACGCGCTGATCGACGAGCATATCGAGCATGTGCAGGCGAGGATCGATGGGCTGGTGGCGCTGCAGGCACAGCTGGTGGAACTGCGGCAGCAGTGCAATGCGCAGGGGGCGGAGTGCGCGATCTTGCAGCAGTTGGAGACGAATGGGGCGGTGTCGGTGCCGGAGATCGAGCATTCCCATGTGGGGCGCAGCCACGGGCATTAGAGACTTGGGGCCGCTTTGCGGCCCATCGCCGGCAAGCCGGCTCCCACAGAGTCACGCGTCCCCCTGTGGGAGCCAGCTTGCCAGCGATGGGCTGCGAAGCAGCCCCCCGACTTCCTTGAGTTAGACCGCCATCGGCGCCGTCATCGGCGCATGGTGCTCGTAGCCTTCCAGCCAGAAGTCGCTCGGCTCGATCTTCTCCAGCCACTCCGGCTCGTACTTGCCGGTCTCGGCGAACGCCGGCACGCGGTCGCTGATCACCAGCTTCGGTGCCGCCAGCGGTTCACGCTTCATCTGCTCGCCCAGCATATCCAGGTGGTTCTCGTACACATGGGCATCGCCGATGAAGTAGGTGAACCAGCGCGGGGTGTAGCCGGTCAGGCGGCCGAACAGCGACAGCAGCGCCGCGCCCTCGGTGAGGTTGAACGGCGTGCCCAGGCCCAGGTCGTTGGAGCGGATGTAGAGGGTCAGGGAAATTTCCCGGGTTTCGACATTCGGGTGGAACTGGTACAGCAAGTGGCACGGTGGCAGGGCCATCTCGTCGAGCTGGGCGCAGTTCCAGCCGTGGAACAGGATGCGGCGGCTGCCCGGGTCGTTGGCGATGGTGTCCAGGCACTGGCGCACCTGGTCGATGGCCTTGTAGAGGATGACGAACGCCTGGCCGTCCTCCTCGTCCTGGGCGATACGGCGGAAGCCGGCCTTCTCGGCCATCTCGATGGCGGCCGGGTTGCTCAGCGGTATGCGCTTGTAGCCGGGCCACTGGCGCCATTGCACGCCGTAGATTTCGCCGAGGTCGTCATGCCCCTGGCGGAACGGGTTGGCCAGCCACTGGGCGTTTTCGTTGGCGTTCTGGTCCCAGACCTTGCAGCCCAGCTCGCGGAACTCGCCGGCGTTCTTCACGCCGCGCAGGAAGCCGACCATCTCGCCGATCGCCGACTTGAACGCCAGCTTGCGCGTGGTGATGGCCGGGAAGCCCTTCTGGAGGTCGAAACGCAGCATCGCGCCCGGCAGGCTGATGGTGCGGATACCGGTGCGGTTTTCCTGCAGCGTGCCGTTGTCGATGACGTCACGGACCAGATCTAGATACTGTTTCATGGCTTACCTGTAACAAGAACGGCAGGGGGAGCGCCCCTGCCGTGGAAATCAGACGGTGGCCTTGGCCGACGGTTTGCGGTTGTAGGCCCACCAGATCAGGAAGATGCCGCCGAGAATCATCGGCACGCAGAGCAACTGACCCATGGTCAACCAGCCGAAGGCGATGTAGCCAAGCTGGGCGTCGGGTACGCGCACGAACTCCACGATGAAGCGGAAGATGCCATAGAACAGCGCGAACATGCCGGAAACGGCCATGGTCGGGCGCGGCTTGCGCGAGTACAGCCAAAGGATGACGAATAATGCCACACCTTCGAGGGCGAACTGGTACAGCTGCGACGGGTGACGCGGCAATTGCGCCGGGTCGCTGAACGGCGGGAAGATCATTGCCCACGGCACGTCGGTGGCCTTGCCCCACAGTTCGGCGTTGATGAAGTTGCCGATACGCCCGGCGCCAAGGCCGATCGGCACCAGCGGCGCGACGAAGTCCATCAGCTCGAAGAACGACTTGTTGTTGCGTTTGCCGAACCACAGCGCGGCGAGCATCACACCGATGAAACCTCCATGGAACGACATGCCGCCCTTCCATACCTCGAAGATCAGCGTCGGGTTGGCCAGGTACTGGTGCAGGTCGTAGAACAGCACGTAACCCAGGCGCCCGCCGACGATCACGCCCATCGACAGCCAGAACACCAGGTCGGAGAGCTTCTCGCGGGTCCAGGTGGGGTCGAAGCGGTTCAATCGGCGCGAGGCCAGTAGCCAGGCGCCGCCGATGCCGATCAGGTACATCAGGCCGTACCAGTGGATTTTCAGTGGACCGAGGGCCACGGCCACCGGGTCGATCTGCGGGTAAGGCAGCATTGTCTTTCCTCTAGGTTCAGATAAGGAAGCTGAGTCCGACGCAGAACAGCAGTGCGGCGAACAGACGCTTGAGCACGCGTGGCGACAGCTTGTGGGCCAGACGCGCGCCGTAGCGGGCGAAGAACATGCTGGTGGCAGCGATGCCGACCAGCGCCGGAAGATAGACGTAGCCCAGGCTGTGGGCCGGCAGATGCTCCTCATGCCAACCCAGCCACATGAAGCCCAGGGCACTGGCCAGGGCGATCGGCAGGCCACAGGCCGACGAAGTCGCCACTGCCTGCTGCATGGGCAGGCTACGCCAGGTAAGGAACGGCACGGTCAATGAGCCGCCGCCGATGCCGAAAATGGCCGAGGCCCAACCGATCACCCCACCGGCGGCGGTCAATCCGGGCTTGCCGGGAATGCCGCGGCTGGCCTTTGGCTTGAGGTCCAGGGCCATCTGCGCGGCGATCACCAGGGCGAACACACCGATGATCTTCTGCAGCATCGGGCCCTGTATCAGCGAGGCGGTCTTGGCCCCGACCAGCGCGCCGAGCAGGATGCCCACGGTCATCCAGGCGAAGATCGGCCATTGCACCGCGCCCTTGCGCTGGTGCTCGCGCACGGCATTGATCGAGGTGAAGACGATGGTCGCCAACGAGGTGCCGACCGCCAGGTGGGTCAGCACCGAAGGGTCGAAGCCCTGCAAGGTGAAGCTGAACACCAACACCGGCACGATGATGATGCCGCCACCGACGCCGAACAGCCCGGCCAGCACGCCGGCGCAGGCGCCCAACAGCAGATAGAGAGCGAATTCCATTCGTGGCCCCAGTGGAAAACAATCCGGCATGGTAACGGAACCCACGCCCGGCGCTCTAGTGAACTCTGTGTCAGAAGATGGATAGCGGCCAGCGGCGCGGGTAGAGTGGCCCAATACACAAGGGGACAACCTATGTGCCTGATCGTATTCGCCTGGCGGCCGGGGACAGCCCGGCCACTGATCGTCGCGGCCAACCGCGATGAGTTCTATGCGCGGCCGACCCAGGCCTTGGGGAGCTGGGAGGACGCGACGGGTGTGCACGCCGGGCGTGACCTGGAAGCCGGTGGCACCTGGCTGGGTGTCGGGCCGAACGGGCGTTTTGCGGCGCTGACCAATATCCGTGATCCACGCCAGCCTTTGGGGCCGCGGTCCCGCGGTGAACTGGTGGCAGCCTACCTGCAGGGCGAACTGGGGGTCGAGGCCTATCTGGACCGGGTAGCCAGCCGCAGTGACCAGTATTCAGGGTTCAACCTGCTGGTCGGCGATGACAAGCGCTTGGGCTACCTGCATGCCCGTGAGCCGGCGCCACGCCTGCTTGAATCGGGGGTGTACGGGCTGTCGAATGCCGGCTTGGATACGCCATGGCCGAAGCTGATCAAAGCGCGCAGCGGGCTTGAGAAATTGCTCGAAAACGCCGATCCACAGCAACTATTGACGCTGCTGGGTGATGCACAGCCCGCGCCGGACGGCGAACTACCCGAGACCGGCGTGGGGCTGGCCACCGAGCGGCTGCTATCGAGTGTATTCATCGCCAGCCAGAACTACGGAACGCGGGCGAGCACGGTGCTGATCGTCGATGGCCACGGCCGTCGGCGCATGATCGAGCGCAGTTTCGGGCCGTTTGGGGGGCATCTGGGCGAGGTTAGCCTGGAGATCTGAATTGACCTCATCGCGGGGCAAGCGCCGCGATGAGGTCGGAACTGACGATCAGAGGGTCTTGTTCGGCCCGATCATCCGCGCCAGCCCAAGATTCTTCAGCGCCAGCTGCAACGAGCTGTGGATAACTTGCGGGTTGTCATGACTCATGGCATCGGCCAGCAGCTCCCTGGCCTTGCTCAGGTTGATCTGGCGCAGCATCCACTTCACCTTCGGCAGGTTGGTGGCGTTCATCGACAGACTGTCGAAGCCCATGGCCATGAGCAGGATTGCCGCGGCCGGGTCACCGGCCATCTCGCCGCAGATACTGACCGGCTTGCCTTCCTCGTGGGCCACGCTGACCACGGTCTGCAGGGCTTGCAGCACTGCCGGGTGCAGGTAGTCGTAGAGGTCGGCGACCCGCGGGTTGTTGCGGTCGACGGCCAGCAGGTATTGCGTGAGGTCGTTGGAACCGACCGAGAGGAAGTCAACCTGGCGCGCCAGTTCGCGGGTCTGGTACACCGCGGCGGGGATCTCCACCATCACCCCGACCGGCGGCATCGGCACATCGGTGCCTTCGTCGCGCACTTCGCCCCAGGCGCGGTGGATCAGGTGCTGGGCTTCTTCGAGCTCGTGGATGCCGGAAATCATCGGCAGCAGGATGCGCAGGTTGTTCAACCCTTCGCTGGCCTTGAGCATGGCGCGGGTCTGCACCAGGAAGATTTCCGGGTGGTCGAGGGTGACGCGAATGCCGCGCCAGCCGAGGAACGGGTTCTCTTCCTTGATCGGGAAATACGACAGCGACTTGTCGCCGCCGATGTCGAGGCTGCGCATGGTCACCGGCAGCGGATGAAACGCCTGCAGCTGCTCGCGGTAGATCGCCAGCTGCTCCTTTTCGCTGGGGAAGCGCTGGTTGATCATGAACGGCACTTCGGTACGGTACAGGCCCACACCTTCGGCGCCGCGCTGCTGGGCGCGGGCCACATCGGCGAGCAGGCCGGTGTTGACCCACAGCGGCATGCGGTGGCCGTCCGGGGTGATGCACGGCAGCTCGCGCAGGGCATCGAGCCCCTTGGCCAGCTGGCGCTCTTCCTCGACCACGTCGCTGTACTGCTTGCGCAGCACTTCGCCAGGGTTGGTGAAGACTTCGCCCTTGTAGCCGTCGACGATCATCTCGATGCCGTCGGCCTTCGAGTAAGGCAGGTCGACCACCCCCATGACCGTGGGAATGCCCATGGCCCGGGCCAGGATCGCCACGTGGGAGTTACCCGAGCCGAGTACCGAAACCAGGCCCACCAGCTTGCCCTCCGGCACCTCGCCGAGCATGGCGGGGGTCAGTTCTTCACTGACCAGAATGGTGTTGTCCTGGTAGACCAGCGACTGCGAACGGGCCTCCTGCAGGTACGCCAGCAGGCGCCGACCCAGGTCCTTGACGTCCGATGCCCGCTCGCGCAGGTAGTCGTCATCCATCAGCTCGAAGCGATTGACGTGTTCGCCGACCACCTGGCGCAAGGCGCCCTGGGCCCACTGGCCAGTCTTGATGACTTCGACCACCTCGCCACCGAGGGCGGCGTCCTCGAGCATCATCAGGTACACGTCGAACAACGCACGTTCTTCGGGGCGCAACTGGGTGGCGAGCTTGGCCGACAGCTTGCGCATGTCCTCGCGCACGCCTTCGAGAGCGTTGTTGAACAGCTTGAGTTCGTTGTCGATGTCCTCGACAGTGCGGTCGGGCACCACCTCCAGGTCGGCGGGCGGCAGCATCACCACCGATCGACCGACCGCCGCGCCCGGCGAACCCGGCACCCCGACGAAACGGGCTTCCTGGATGCCCTTGCCCTGACGGCCCAGGCCACGGATCGAACCCGTCGCCTCGGCGTGGGCGATAACCCCGGCGAGCTGCGCGCTCATGGTGACCAGGAAGGCCTCTTCGCCTTCGTCGAACTGGCGGCGTTCCTTCTGCTGGATGACCAGCACGCCGACCACGCGACGATGGTGGATGATCGGTGCGCCGAGGAAAGAGGCGAATTTCTCTTCGCCAGTTTCGGCGAAGTAGCGGTAACGGGGGTGATCGGCGGCGTTCTCGAGGTTAAGCGGCTCCTCGCGGGTGCCGACCAGGCCGACCAGGCCCTCGTTGGGCGCCATGCTGACCTTGCCGATGGAGCGCTTGTTCAGGCCCTCGGTGGCCATCAGCACAAAGCGGTTGGTGTCCGGGTCGAGCAGGTAGACGGAGCAGACCTGGCTGCCCATTGCCTCCTTGACGCGCAAGACAATGATCCCCAACGCCGTCTTGAGATCTTTGGCGGAGTTCACTTCCTGGACGATCTTGCGCAGCGTATTGAGCATGGCTCGGGGTCGGACTCCGTCGTCAGTCGCGCGTCAGCAGGCGCGGGGCTAGCTCTTTCAGGGCGCGGCGGTATACCTCGCGCTTGAATGTCACCACCTGGCCCAGCGGATACCAGTAGCTGACCCAGCGCCAGCCATCGAATTCCGGCTTGCCGGTCAGGTCCATGCGCACCCGTTGCTCATTGCTCACCAGGCGTAGCAGGAACCACTTCTGTTTCTGGCCGATACACAACGGCTGGCTGTGGGTGCGCACCAGGCGCTGGGGTAAACGATAACGCAACCAGCCACGGGTGCAGGCAAGAATTTCCACATCCTGGCGTTCCAGGCCTACTTCTTCGTTCAGCTCGCGGTACAGGGCATCTTCCGGCGTTTCGTCAGGGTTGATACCCCCCTGTGGAAACTGCCAGGCATCCTGGTTGATCCGCCGAGCCCATAGCACCTGCCCGGCATCATTCGTGAGAATGATCCCGACATTGGGGCGAAAACCATCCGGGTCGATCACGGCAGCAACCTCGCAAACGCATGTCGCCGCATTGTTCCACAAAGCCTGAGCGCGCAGCAACGCGCCCGCCACGCTTATGTGCGGCGAGGTGAAGACTGCGTATTGAGCGAGCGTCGCCACACCGGGCGTGGCACTGGTATACAGGGTTTGCATGAAGGCAAGGTGACGCAAGGTTTACCGATGGGAGCGGGCTGGCGGGTGTCATCAGACCGGCTTGGCGCCCATCAGGCCGGCGATGGACAGGAAGCACACACCGCTGAACACCGCCAGCGCCAAGGTGAACTTCAAGCCGACGGCTTCGGCCTTGCGCAGCCGGTTGAGGCGCGCCACCAGCCACCACACGGCAAACGCGCCAAGGGTATAGATGACGCTGGAGGCCAGCACCCAGGTCTGCCCCAGCGGCCAGCCGACCAGATGCACCAGCCACCAGCCGGTGAACGGCATGCTCAGCAGGCACAGCCCCATCAGCAGCCAGACGAACACCAGCGGGCGGCGCAACAACTTGCCATAGGCCTCGGCGTCGCCCTTGCGCCGGGCATGCCAGGTCCAGCCCGCCAGGCCCAGGGCGCCAAGCAGCAACAGGGCCGTGGCGAGGATGTGCAGGGTCTTGAGGGTGGTCAGGTGTTCCATGTGAAAATCATCCTTCAGCAGGCTTTTTCGCTTTCGGCCTCATCGCGGGGCAAGCCTGCTCCCGCGAGGTGAAGCGTGTTCAGCCCAAGAATAGCCGGTAAGCCGGGTTCTCGGTCTCGTCCCAGTATGGATAGCCGATCTTGGCCAGGGCCGCCGGCACCAGGTGACGCTCATCCTCCGGCACCTGCAGGCCCGCGACCACGCGCCCGTCGGCGGCACCGTGGTTGCGGTAGTGGAACATCGAGATGTTCCATCGCCCGCCCAGCTTGTTGAGGAAATTGAACAGGGCACCGGGCCGCTCCGGAAACTCGAAGCGCAGCACCATTTCGTCGCTGGCGCCGGCCGAGTGGCCACCCACCATGTGGCGGATATGCAGCTTGGCCAATTCGTTGTCGGTCAGGTCTGTGACTGGGAAACCTTGCTCCGTCAGCTGTTGTACCAATGCCGCACGCGGGTCGGTTTCCGGGTGAGTCTGCACGCCGACGAAGATGTGCGCCTCGTCAGAAGTGTGCTTGCGGTAGTTGAATTCAGTGATCTGGCGCTTGCCGATAGCCTCGCAGAAGGCCTTGAAGCTGCCCGGGCGCTCGGGGATGGTCACGGCGATGATCGCCTCGCGCTTCTCGCCCAGCTCGGCGCGCTCGGCCACATGCCGCAGGCGGTCGAAGTTGACGTTGGCGCCCGAGTCGATGGCTACCAGGGTCTGTCCGGCCACACCCTTGAGCTCGACGTACCTCTTGATCCCGGCAACACCGAGAGCACCGGCAGGTTCGGTGATCGAGCGGGTATCGTCGTAGATATCCTTGATTGCTGCACAGATCTCATCGGTGCTGACGGTGATCACTTCATCCACATGATGACGGCAGATATCGAAGGTGTGCTGGCCGATCTGCGCCACCGCCACGCCGTCGGCGAACAGCCCGACTTGCGGCAGCACCACGCGCTCACCGGCGGCCATCGCGGCCTGCAGGCAGTTGGAATCGTCTGGCTCGACGCCGATGACCTTGATTTCCGGGCGCAGGTATTTCACGTAGGCAGCGATACCGGCGATCAGACCGCCGCCGCCGACCGGCACGAAGATCGCGTCCAGCTGGCCCGGGTGCTGGCGCAGGATTTCCATGGCCACCGTGCCCTGTCCGGCAATTGTGTGTGGATCATCGTAGGGGTGGATATAGACGAAGCCTTTCTCCTCCACCAGCTTCAGCGAGTAGGCCAGCGCCTCGGGAAAGCTGTCACCATGCAACAGCACCTTGCCGCCCCGCGAGCGCACGCCTTCGATCTTGATCTCCGGGGTGGTCTTGGGCATGACGATGGTCGCCTTGATACCCAGCTCCCGCGCCGCCAGGGCCAGGCCCTGGGCGTGGTTGCCGGCGGAGGCGGTGACCACCCCACGGGCCAGTTCCTCGGCGCTCAGTTGCGCCAGCTTGTTGTAGGCCCCGCGGATCTTGAACGAGAACACCGGCTGCAGGTCCTCGCGCTTGAGCAGCACCGTGTTGCCCAGGCGCTTGCTCAGTTGCCCGGCAGTGTGCAGCGGGGTTTCGACAGCAACGTCGTAGACGCGCGAGGTGAGGATCTTCTTGACGTACTGTTCGAGCATCGGAAAGCATCACTGGGCCGCGGGACAAGGGCTGGGAGTCTACCGCAGCGCCACGTCGGGCGACCACAGCAAAGCCGCGGGAGCCGTTATACTAGGCAACTTTCGATATCCGCCCTGCCCCTCCCGGAGCCCGCATGACCCAGGACCAACTCAAACAGGCCGTCGCCCAGGCCGCCGTCGACCTCATCCTGCCGAAACTGGATGAGAAAAGCGTCGTCGGCGTTGGCACAGGCTCGACCGCCAACTTCTTCATCGACGCCCTGGCCCAGCACAAGACCGCCTTCGACGGCGCCGTCGCCAGCTCCGAAGCCACCGCACAGCGCCTGAAGGGCCATGGCATCCCGGTGTACGAGCTGAACAGCGTCAGCGAGCTGGAGTTCTACGTGGACGGCGCCGACGAGAGCGATGCCCATCTCAACCTGATCAAGGGCGGCGGCGCGGCCCTGACCCGCGAGAAGATCGTCGCGGCAGTGGCCAAGACCTTCATCTGCATCGCCGACGCCAGCAAGCTGGTGCCGGTGCTGGGTGCCTTCCCTCTGCCGGTCGAGGTCATCCCGATGGCCCGCAGCCACGTGGCGCGCCAGCTGGTCAAGCTGGGCGGCGACCCGGTCTATCGCGAAGGCGTGGTAACCGACAACGGCAACGTCATCCTCGACGTGCACAACCTGCAGATCACCAACCCGGTGGAGCTGGAAAGCCAGATCAACGCGATCGTCGGCGTGGTTACCAATGGTCTGTTCGCGGCGCGGCCGGCGGATGTGCTGTTGTTGGGGACCGCTGAAGGCGTGAAGAGCCTGAAGGCCGAGTAATCGCAAGCGAGGGCTGCGCCCTCGAATCGCTGGCAAGCCAGCTCCCACTGTGGGAGCTGGCTTGCCAGCGAATACCGGCGAAGCCGGTGCCATCCTCTACCCATCAAGGCTGCTTGAACACATAGAACAGGTTCGGCTCACTGACCAGATAGATGGTCCCGGCATCGTCCATCGCAATTCCCTCCGCTTGTGGAACGGTCTGCTTCAACCCCTGGAAACCCTTGCGCAATGACAGGGTACTCAGCGGCCGCCCCTTCACATCAAGCTCCAGCACCAGCCTCGACTCGTCGGACAGCGCCAGCAGGTGCCCGCTGCGTTCGTCGAACTGCAGGCTCGACAGATCCCTCACGAACAACCGCCGGTCGCGCTTGCGATCCTGCACCACATGCACAGCGTAGGGTTTGTCGGGATTGCCATGGGGAAAGCCGTGCACCTCGTAGATCATCATCGGGTCCCGTTCCTTGGCCACGAACAGGCGCTTGCCTGCCGAGTCGTAGGCCAGACCCTCGAACCCCTTGTTGCCGTTCAGGCCGATGCCCAGGGACAGCTGCTCGGCATCGCTGGCGTCGAGGAACAGGGTGTCATCGTCCAGGCGCACACGAATCAGCCGCTGCTGGCGCTCATCGGTGATCACGTAGCTGTTGGGCCCGATGTACTCCACCGCCTCGGGGTCGCCGAAGCCGGTCAGCGGGACACGGCGCAGGATACGGCCATCCAGTGACAACTCGATCAGCTCCGACCGAGCATTGGTGACGGTGAACAGGCTCTTGCGGTCGGGGTCGTAGGTCAACGCCGAGATGTCGTCGTCCAGGCCCTCGATAGGCCTGGCCTCGAGCACCACCTGGTAACGATCCAGGCCGATGCTCTGCTCAGCCGGCTGCCACCAGGTCTTGAGGTTGAACCAGCCCCGCTCGAACAAGCGGAACTCGTGCCCGGCAGCCCCCAGCACGAGCAGGCAGACAAACACGAAGAGGGCGAAGATCAGGCGAACGTGGCGGCGCATGCGGGCAGACTCGGCAATAGGAGCGCGTAGCTAACCACTATCAACTGAAGCAAAGCTTAATGCCATCATCAGAAATGGCTGATCGGTCAGTTCTTTTTGAAGCGATAGAACAGATTCGGCTCGCTGACCATGTACAGGTTGCCCTGATCGTCCATTGCCACTCCCTCGGCCCGCGGAATGGTGTCAGCCAGGCCATTGAAGCCGCCCAGCAGGGTCATGAAGCTGACCTGCTCACCCTTTTCGTCAAGCTCGAGCAGCATGTTGGAGTCTGCCGACAATGCCAGCAGATGCCCTGTGCGCGGGTCGATACCCAGCGCGGACAAGTTGCGCAGATCCAGTTCGTCGCTGGCCAGCGGCTGCTTCTGGCCCTTGAGCGGGCTTCGCCCATCGGTGTTCCAGGTGAACATCCTGGGCGGCCGCTCGGCGCCGATGACCAGGCGCTGGCGCATCAGGTCCCAGGCAATGGCCTCGAAGCCCTTGTTGCCTTCATCAGCGTCGCCCAGGTCGTAGGGCTGGTAGTCGGCGCGGTTCAGCGACGTGGTGCCGGCATCCACCTTGACCAGCGTCAGGTCATGGTTGCGCTCATCGACGATGGCGATCTGGCCATCCTCAAGCACCGCCACACCTTCCGGGTTGGACCAGCCCACCAGGGGAATCTTGCGCAACACGTCGCCATCCAGGGTGAGCTCGACCAGGAACGGGTGCTTGCCCATGACTGCGAACAACGACCGGGTGTGCGGGTTGAACGCCAGGTCCGACGCCTCGTCACGCTCCATGCCGGGCAACGGCTTGGCATCGATGTCGACCACGTAGCTGGGCAACCAGATGCTTTCCTGGCGTTCAGCCTGGCTTTCGAAACCTTCCTTTATCCACAGCAGGCCGCGGTCGTCCCAGTGCATGGCAGATATGACGCCATAGCCGATAACCGCTGCTGCTGCCAGGCCGAACGGCCAGCGCCGGTAAAAGGGGCGCTTGGGAGACACGGAAGCGCGGGAGGGAGAGGGCATGCAAGGGTCCTGAGGATAGGCGTAGGTTCGCGCATTATCCGCAAAGGGTGTGAAAAAACGGTAAACGTCTCTGCACTTTTTCCAGGAAAGGCGCGAACCTTCGGCTCAGAGCACCCGGCTCTCGAACCGGCTGACGCCTGGAAGCTCCAGTACCAGCTCGTCGCCAACCTCGAACGGCCCCACACCCGCCGGAGTGCCGGTGAGGATCACATCACCCGCCTGCAACGAGAAGCACGCGGCCATATGCTGGATCATCGGCACGATGGGGTTGAGCATCATCGCGCTGTTGCCGTCCTGGCGCACCTCGCCGTTGATGGTCAGGCGTATACCGATGTCCTTCACATCCTCGAAGGCGCCTGCCGAGACAAAAGGCGGCAGCACGCAAGCACCATCGAAGCTTTTGCACAGCTCCCACGGCAGGCCCTTTTCCTTCAGTTTGCTCTGCAGGTCGCGCAGGGTGAGGTCCAAAGCCGGGGCATAGCCGGAAATGGCGTCGAGCACCTCTTCCTCGGTCGGCTTGGTCGACAACGGCTTGCCCAGCAACACCGCGATTTCCGCCTCGTAGTGCACCGAGCCACGCTCGGTCGGAATCTTGAAGCCACCTTCCAGGGGCACCACGCAACTGCCGGGCTTGATAAACAGCAGCGGCTCGCTGGGGATGGGGTTGTCCAGTTCCTTGGCATGCTCGGCGTAGTTGCGGCCAATGCACACCACCTTGCCCAGCGGGAAGTGGATGCGCGTGCCGTCTACGTACTGGTGCTGGTAACTCATGGCCGACTCCTGTGAACACTGCTTTTTTATTCGGGAGCGAAGATCTTACCCGGATTCATGATGCCGTTCGGGTCGAACACCGCCTTGATCGCCTTCATGCAGGCGATTTCTTCCGGTGAGCGGCTGTAGCCCAGGTAATCGCGTTTGGTCATGCCCACGCCGTGCTCGGCGGAGATCGAGCCGTTGTAACGCTCGACGATCTCGAACACCCACTTGTTGACCTTGGCGCAGGAGGCGAAGAAGTCGTCCTTGCTCATGTGGTCGGGCTTGAGGATGTTCAGGTGCAGGTTGCCGTCGCCGATATGGCCGTACCAGACCACCTCGTAGTCCGGATAGTGCTCGCCGACGATGGCATCGATGTCGCGCAGAAACGCCGGCACTTTCGAGACGGTGACAGAGATGTCGTTCTTGTAGGGCGTCCAGTGGGAGATGGTCTCGGACAGGTACTCGCGCAGCTTCCACAGGTTCTTCAGCTGGGTGTCGCTCTGGCTCATCACCCCGTCCAGCACCCAGCCCTGCTCGACGCAGTGCTCGAAGGTGGCGAGCGCCTCGTTGGCCACCTCCTCGGTGCTGGCTTCGAACTCCAGCAGGGCATAGAACGGGCAGTCGGTTTCAAATGGCGCGGGCACATCGCCCCGGGCGAGGATCTTGGCCAGGCCCTTGTCGGAAAAGAACTCGAATGCGGTGAGGTCGAGCTTGCCCTGGAAAGCGTGCAGCACTGGCATGATCGCGTCGAAGTCAGGCGTGCCCAGCACCATCGCCGTAAGGTTGCGCGGCGCACGGTCGAGGCGCATGGTCGCCTCCACCACGAACCCCAGGGTGCCTTCGGCGCCGATGAACAGTTGGCGCAGGTCGTAGCCGGTGGCGTTCTTGATCAGGTCCTTGTTCAGCTCGAGCAGCTCGCCCTTGCCGGTGACCACCTTCAGCCCAGCCACCCAGTTGCGGGTCATGCCGTAGCGGATCACCTTGATTCCGCCGGCATTGGTGCCGATATTGCCGCCGATCTGGCTGGAGCCGGAGGAGGCGAAGTCCACCGGATAGTAAAGCCCCTGGTCCTCGGCGAACTGCTGAAGCTGGCGGGTCACCACGCCCGGCTGGCACACGACGGTTCGATCGAACTCATTGAAGGCCAGGATCTGGTTCATGTAGTCGAAGGCGACCACCACCTCGCCATGGGCGGCCACGGCAGCGCCCGACAATCCTGTACGCCCGCCCGATGGCACCAACGCGACCTTGTACCGGTTGGCCCAGCGCACGATAGCCTGGACTTGATCGATGGTTTTGGGGAAGACGATCGCGCTTGGCGCAGGCGGATAGTGCTTGGTCCAGTCCTTGCCGTAGGCGTCGAGCGAGGCAGGGTCGGTGAGGACCTTGCCAGGGTCGACCAGGGTCATCAGTTCATCAATTACCACGGACTGGGTCATCGCTGGAACTCTCGACTTATTCATAGTCACCCTGAGCACGCTTCACCTGTCGGGATGGGCTCAGATTGTGTCGCGTATGCTAGCATAGCCCTCCCGCTGTTCGTGCTAAGGCCGACGCCGCGCCGCTTCACCCCCCCTCGCCATTTTTCTCCGGGATACAGGTTTACGCAGATGAGCAAGACTTCTCTCGACAAGAGCAAGATCAGGTTCCTTCTTCTTGAAGGCGTCCACCAGAATGCGGTGGATATCCTCAAGGCTGCCGGGTACAGCAACATCGAGTACCTCACCGGCTCGCTGCCGGATGCAGAGCTGAAGGAAAAGATCGCCGATGCCCACTTCATCGGCATCCGCTCGCGCACCCAGCTGACCGAAGAGGTCTTCGACTGTGCGAAGAAACTGGTCGCGGTCGGCTGTTTCTGCATCGGCACCAACCAGGTCGACCTGAGCGCGGCCCGCAACCGCGGCATTGCGGTGTTCAACGCGCCGTACTCCAACACCCGTTCGGTGGCCGAACTGGTGCTGGCCGAAGCCATCCTGTTGCTGCGCGGCATCCCCGAGAAGAACGCCTCCTGCCACCGCGGTGGCTGGATCAAGAGCGCGGCCAACTCCTTCGAGATCCGCGGCAAGAAACTGGGCATCGTCGGCTACGGCTCGATCGGTACCCAGCTGTCGGTGCTGGCCGAAAGCCTGGGCATGCAGGTCTACTTCTACGACCCGCTGACCAAGCTGCCGCTGGGCAACGCCACCCAGGTCACCAGCCTGAACGAGCTGCTGGGCCTGGCCGACATCGTCTCGCTGCACGTGCCCGAGCTGCCATCCACCCAGTGGATGATCGGCGAGAAGGAAATCCGCGCGATGAAGAAGGGCGCGATCCTGATCAACGCCGCCCGTGGCACCGTGGTCGAGCTGGACCACCTGGCCGCCGCGATCAAGGACAAGCACCTGATCGGCGCCGCCATCGACGTGTTCCCGGTCGAGCCACGCTCCAACGACGAAGAGTTCGAAAGCCCGCTGCGTGGCCTGGACAACGTGATCCTGACCCCGCACATCGGTGGTTCCACCGCCGAAGCCCAGGCCAACATCGGCCTGGAAGTGGCCGAGAAGCTGGTCAAGTACAGCGACAACGGTACCTCGGTGTCGTCGGTCAACTTCCCGGAAGTCGCGCTGCCGGCCCACCCAGGCAAGCACCGCCTGCTGCACATCCACGAAAACATCCCGGGCGTACTCAGCGAGATCAACAAAGTGTTCGCCGAGAACGGTATCAACATCTCCGGTCAGTTCCTGCAGACCGACGAGAAAGTGGGTTACGTGGTCATCGACGTCGATGCCGAGTACTCCGATCTGGCCCAGGAAAAACTGCAGCATGTGAAGGGCACTATTCGCTCGCGCGTACTGTTCTAAGTTTGCCGGCTGCATGAGAAAGGGAGGCCCTGGTGGCCTCCCTTTTTCGTTGCGTGCGTCTACAGAGCAAGCGTCATTTGACGATGACGGTGATCTTCTGTGACTCGACGCTCGGTTTGAACGGCACATGGTACATGTCGCCCAGCACCAGTTGCAGGGTGTGCTTGCCCGGGGTGAGGGTGATGGTCGCCTCGGTCTGCGCCTTGCCGAAGTGCAGCACCTGGGGACCTGCCGGCAGCGGTGCGTTGTTCTCAGGCATCAGGCTGGTGGGCAGCGGCTGGTCGGCCAGAGGAGCCTTGTCCACATCTACCAGCAGATGGTGATGCCCGGTGTGCGGGGTCTGGTCACCCGCAGGCTTGAGGCCCATGCCCTCGATACCGAACTTGACGGTGAAGGTCTTGTCGACCGTGGCCCCGTCGGCGGGGGAAACGATGAAGACCTTGGCGCCCTCCGGTGGCTGCTGGCTCTTCAGCGCATCCGCGGCACTGGCGAACACCGACGCCCCCATCAGCAGACCGGCGACGGCAGCACGCGAAAATAGGCTTTTCATTCACTTCTCCTGTGATTCACTTCAATTGACCGCTATCACTTAAACGAAGCACAGCGGTACTTCACCATAGTCCAACCAGCCAGGCAGAGGTTCAAAAACAGGGGCAGAAATATTTCAGGCCGGCGTAAACATTAACGCGGCTACACGGTCATAGGCTGCGTTCGACCGCGGCAGAAAAGAAAGCCTCGGCGAATGACATTCACCTGCCGAACAAGAAGGGGCACTCATGCGTTTGACCATTGGCATTCTGCTGGCGGTATTGTTCAGCCCACTGGCCCAGGCCGAACTGATCGACGAAATCAACGACCGTGGCGAACTGCGCATTGCCGTGCTGAGCGATTCACCACCTTATGCGTTCAAGGAAAACGAACACCTGACCGGCTTCGAGATCGAGTTGGGCCAGGCCCTGGCCAAGGAGCTGGATGTGCGGGCCGAGTTCGTCGAGACCCCAGCCGAAGAGGTGCTGCCTGGGGTGGAGAGCGGCAAGTTCGACATGGCCTTCAATAAGCAAGGCATCGAACCGAGCGACCAACTCGACACCATTCGGACCCTCGCCAGCCAGAAACTGGTGATTCCGTACTTGAAGGGCAATCCAGCCTTCGAGACGGCTGTGAGCAATGCCCTGCAACGGATCGAGGACGATGGCCGCCTGGCTGACCTGGAAAGCAAATGGCTCAAGGGCACCAAGCAGGCAAGCGCCGGACAGTAACACCGCATCGCGAGGCAAGCCCGCTGTCGCGCAACGCTGCCGTCATGCTCAGCATTGCGTGGGAACGGGCTTGCCCCGCGATCAGATCTGGCTCAACGCTCGCTGCGCGTCTTCCAGCTCCAGCTCGCTGAACACGAGCACCCCTTCGCGCCGCAACAAGGCCGTGGTCACGCCCTCACCCGCCACCTTCACACCGCTGAAACTGCCGTCATAGGTCTGCAGATTGCCACACGAGGGGCTGCCCGACTTGAGTACCGCCACACGGATGCCATGCCGACGCACCAGTTCCAGCGCCACGCGGGCCCCGGCGAGAAAGGCGCCGCTGACATCGTCGCCGGTCACCGTCAGCACCTGTGCCTGCCCATCCAGAACCGCCCCGCCCTGCCCACCGGGTATCTCCGCAGGCGGTCGTGGTGTAGGCAAGCCACCGGCAACCTCCGGGCACAGTGGCACCACCCTGCCTTCTGCCTGCCAACGCTGCAATACGTCGGGATGGCCGCTGGCACGCCCGTCATAGCGTACCGGCTGGCCCAGCAGGCAGGCGCTGACCAGCACCTTCGCCAGCTCAGAACGGCTCATTGCCACGGCGCCGGAACCAACCGGTCAACGACAGGCGTTCACGCCCTGCCGGGAGTACCTCGTGCGGGACTTCACCCGACAGGAACACCACCAGGCTACCGGCCAACGGCGCCACGTCGTGTTCGACATCGCCCTTCAGGAACATGCGCAATTGTCCACCGTCCTGCGGCTGCCAACCCTCGTTGAGGTACAGCACGGCCGACACCATGCGCCGGTCATCGTCGCGGAAGCGGTCGAGATGGCGCTTGTAGAAGGCGCCCGGCGGATACAGGGCAAAGTGGCACTCAAAGTCCTCGAGCCCCAGGAACAACCCCCGGTTGATGGCCTGGCGCAGGCTGTCCATTGCCCCCAGGTAGCGATCGCAGACCTCCGATTCACCGGGGTCGATCCACTGGATCTGGTCGCCGCGGATCGCCTCGCGGATCTCCTGCGCGGCGCCACGCCCTATGCCGGCGGGGTTCAGCTCACCCTCGGCGTAGCGACGACGGCATTCGGCCGCCAGCGCGCGCGACAGTTCGTCGGGCAGGAAAAGAGATTGCTGCGACCAGCCACGGGTGGCCAGGTCATCGACAATGGTCGACAGCAGCGGATGTTCGGAAGGAATGTGCATGGCGCATCATAGCCATTCGGCCAGCGCTCGCACAGCGCCACTTGGTCAGGAAGCGCCGCTGGCGACTCGACAAAGCCCCGCCACGCCAAGGACAATAGCGGCCTGCCGACAGGAGTCCTGAATGCGCCGTCTGTTTTCCCTGCTTCTGCTGATGATCTGCACCATGCCTGTCTGGGCAGACACCCTCGATCAGCTGTACAAGGTCGCTGGCTGGCCCGACCAGCGCGCCCATTTCAACGATGCCGTGAGCGCCGCCCAACAGCGCTACCGCAACAGCTTGCCGCCTGCGGTTTACCAGGCCCTGGTCAACAACAGCAACCAACGGTTCCAGGCCCAGGCCATGGACCAACGGGCCCAGGCGCAACTGCGCGCCAACCTGCCCAACCCCTCGCCGGCGCTGGCATTCTTCCAGTCGCCGCTGGGGCGCAAGGTCGTGGCCGCCGAATTGCTTGCCACACGCAAGGACCAACTGGCCAAGCACGCCAAGGGCCTGCCGAAGATCCAGGCCAGCGACAACCGCGTGCTGATCGTCGGCCACCTGGCCCAGGCCTTGCCCGCCCGCGAGGCCGGCGCCGAGGTCAGCCTGGCGATCGCCGGCGTGGCGGCCGACAGCCTGAGCTCGATGCTGCCCGGCCTGTTCGGCGGCGGCCAGGCCCAGAACCTGCTCGATGGCCAACGCCAGCGCTTGATGAGCCAAGTGGGCGAGGACCTGAACAACACGTTGTTGTACGTCTATCGCGACCTGTCCGACGCTGAGCTCGAGCAGTTCGCCACCTTCGCCGAATCGACGGACGGCCAGGCCTACTACAAGGCCGCAGTGGCCGCGATTCGCGCCGCCCTGGCCGTGGGCCAGAACGCCGCCAACCTGAAGTAAGTCAGTCCAGGCGCTGGCCGATGAACTCGAAGTAGCGCTGGCGGATGCCAGGCAGCTCGTTGGCCAGGTGGTGCCGTGCCTCAGGCAGCATGAGGATCTGCGGCTCTGCGAACTTGGCCTTGAGCACCTTGAGGTTGTACGGCCAATCTACCGTACCATCCGCCTCGCCCTGCACGATCAGCGGCCGCCGCGTACTCCGGGGAGCGGCTTCGATGCGCCGGACCCACTTCATCAGCGCACCGACCCAGGCGGTCGGCAGGCGCCGTGGCTGTAGCGGGTCAGCTTCGAGAAAAGGCAGGAAGGCCGGGTCGTTGGTGTTTTCGCTGAAGCGCCGCTCGATGCCATTGACGAAGTGGCGCAGCACGCAATAGCTCAGCTTCGACCAGCGCCAAGCGCGCGGGCGCACCAGGGGGGCCAACAGGATTGCCTCGCCGTCGACAGGGCTGCTTTCGCCCTGATGCAACAGATGGTCGACCAAGATCGCCCCACCGGTGCTTTGGCCACAGAGATGCCAGGGCCGTGGCAGGTCGAGCAGGCGGGCCTGTTCGAACAGCGCCTCGAGCACCTGCTGGTAGATGCCGAAATCATCGATGCTGGCCCGTTCGCCACTGGACAGACCATGACCTGGCAGATCGCAGCCGATCACGGCGTAGCCGCGTCCCAGGGCCCATTCGATCACGTGGCGGTATAGCCCCATGTGATCGTAGTAGCCATGCAACAGGAACAACGTCGCCTGTGGCCGTTCGGGCAGCCAGACCTGGCCGACCAGGTCGAAGCCTGCCACCTGGAAGCCGCCCAGCCAACTGTGTGCGGACAGGCCCAGGCCGTAGAAGCCCTGGTAGGCCTGGCCCTGGGTGGACAGCAGGTGGCGATCGGCAAGGGGCGACAGGCTGGCGCGCAGCAGGTCGGGGTGGAAACTGGCGGGCATCGGTACATCCAGAGTGAAGCAAGTATTGATCTGCGATATTCAGCTCTGGGCCGCGTCATGGCAAGCTTGGCCCTCTTCCGACGAACAATGCGAGCCCGCTCCCACGAGCATCGCGCAAGGCCCCTATGGCGAAGCAACTTCTGATATTCCTTGCCCTGCTGCTCTGCGCTGCCACCGCCTGGTGGGCCTACGACAGCTTCCAGTCCCGCTACCTGCGTCCGTTCGACAACCAGGCCACCTTCTTCGACGGCAGCCAACTGCGCCTCCCAGCCGAGCTGGCCGGCCCGGGCCCGATCCGCGTGGTGCACTTCTGGGACCCGGCCTGCCCGTGCAATGTCGGCAACCAGCAGCACCTGGGCGAGCTGGTCGAGCACTTCGCGCCGCTCGGGGTCAGTTTCCATGTCGTGCAAAAGCCTGGCAGCCATGGCCAACTGCCGGCCAACCTGGGAACACTGAAGCCCCTGGCCAGCCTGCCCGGCAGCGAGCACCTGCCCGCCAGCCCCGCCGTGGCGATCTGGGACCACGACGGCAACCTCGCCTACTTCGGCCCCTACAGCGAAGGCGCGGTGTGCAACTCGAGCAACAGTTTCATCGAGCCGATCCTCAAGGCGCTGGCACAAGGGCGTCGGGTGCAGGCCTCGAATACCCTGGCGGTCGGCTGCTATTGCCCCTGGATCGATTGACGCACCCGCGCCGGATTACCCACCACCACCGCCCCGGCCGGCACATCCCGGGTCACCACGCTGCCGGCGCCGACCACGGCGTTATCACCGATGGTCACCCCCGGCAGGATGATCGCCCCGCCGCCGATCCAGACATTGTCGCCAATGATCACCGGCCGCCCGCTTTCCAGGCCGCTGCGGCGCAGCGCCGGGTCCAGCGGGTGGTCGGCGGTGTAGATCTGCACCGCCGGGGCGATCTGGCAGTCGGCGCCGATGCGCACCGGCAGCACGTCGAGGATCACGCAGTTGAAGTTCATGAAGGTGTTGGCGCCCACGCTGATGTTGTAGCCGTAGTCGCAGTGGAACGGCGGACGGATCACCACGCCTTCACCCACGTTGGCGAAATGCGCCTTCAACAAATCATGGCGCGCCTCGTTGGGTTGCTCGACGCTGCCGTTGTAGCGGTGCATCCAGTGCCGGTTGGCCGCCTGCTCGGCTTGCAGCTCGGGGCAGCCGGCATGGTAGAGCTGGCCTGCCAGCATTTTCTGTTTTTCGCTGAGGGACATGGAAACTCCTTTCAGAGGGCTATGCTCAGTTCGCGAATCCGCCGATGATCGGACCACATTCTTTCGCTCGAGTGCACAAGGAGTCTCGATGAAGCGCAGCCTGACCTTGCTGGCGGTGGTGATCGCCGTGGCCGCCGCGGGCGGCGGTTACTGGTACGTGCAGGGCAAGCAGCCCCAGCGTGATGGCGAAGCGGCCATCAACGGCTTGCAGGCGCCGGTCAGCGTGCGCTTCGATGCCCGTGGCGTGCCGCACCTGCAGGCGCAGAACGAGCAGGACCTGTACCGCGCCCTGGGCTACGTACAAGCCCAGGACCGTCTGTTCCAGATGGAGATCATGCGCCGTCTGGCTCGCGGCGAGCTGGCCGAGGTGCTGGGCGAGAAGTTGCTGCCCACCGATACCCTGTTCCGCAGCCTGCGCATTCGCGATCAGGCGGCCTTGATGGTGCAACGCCAGGACCGCCAGTCACCGGCCTGGCAAGCGCTGCAGGCCTACCTGGACGGCATCAACCAGTGGCAGGCCAGCCACCCCAAGCCGATGGAGTTCGACCTGCTCGGCATCACGCCGCGCCCCTTCACCGCCGAGGACACCCTGAGCATTGCCGGCTACCTCGCCTACAGCTTCGCCGCCGCGTTCCGCACCGACCCGGCGCTGACCTACATTCGCGATCAGCTCGGCCCCGAGTACCTGAAGATCTTCGACCTCGACTGGCAGCCCGACGGCGCCGTGGCCACGCCGTTGGCCGCCGCCGACTGGCACAGCCTGGAGCAGTTGGCGCGGCTCAGTCACGAGGCCCTGGGCGATGCCGGCATTCCGCAGTTCGAGGGCAGCAACGCCTGGGCCGTGGCCGGCAGCCATACCCGCAGCGGCCGGCCACTGCTGGCGGGTGACCCGCACATCAGCTTCGCGGTGCCGGCGATCTGGTACGAAGCCGAGCTGTCGGCACCAGGCTTCAACCTGTATGGCTACTTCCAGGCGCTCAACCCGTTCGCCCTGCTCGGCCACAACCGCGACTTCGGTTGGAGCCTGACCATGTTCCAGAACGACGACGTCGACCTGATCGCGGAACAGACCAACCCGCAGGACCCCGAGCAAGTGATGGTCGATAGCCGCTGGCAGACACTTGAAAAGACCGAGCAGAAAATCGCGGTCAAGGATGCGCAGCCGGCCAGCATCACCTTGCGCCGATCGCCCCACGGTCCGATCGTCAACAGCGTGCTCGGCGACACCGCCGGCCCGACGCCCATCGCCATGTGGTGGGCCTTCCTGGAAACCGAGAACCCGATACTCGAGGGTTTCTACCAGATCAACCGCGCCGACACCCTGGACAAGATGCGCGAGGCGGCAAGCAAGATCCACGCGCCGGGGTTGAACCTGGTGTGGGCCAATGCCCGTGGCGACATCGGCTGGTGGGCAGCGGCGCGCCTGCCGATCCGCCCGGAGGGCGTCAACCCGGCGTTCATCCTCGACGGCGGCAGCGGCCAGGCCGCCAAGCCGGGGTTCTACCCGTTCAGTGCCAATCCACAGCAGGAGAACCCGGCCAGCGGCTATATCGTCTCGGCCAATTACCAGCCACCCGGCGCGATGCCCGTGCCCGGCTATTACAACCTGGCCGACCGGGGGCGCCAGCTCGATCGCCTGTTACGCGACCCGGACATCAAGTGGGACACCCAGAACAGCCAGGCCTTGCAGCTGGACACCAGCACCGACTATGGCCCGCGTACCCTGGCACCGCTGCTCGGCACCTTGCGCAACGTCGCCCAGGGCGACGAAGAGAAGGAGCTGGTCGAGCAACTGGCGGCCTGGCGCGGCGACTACCCGCTGGACTCCACCAACGCCACGCTGTTCAACCAGTTCCTCTACGAGCTGGCGTTCGCCGCCCTGCACGACGAACTGGGCGACACCTGGTTCCCGGTGCTGATCAGCACCCGTGCCATCGACGCCGCGCTGCCTCGCCTGGCTGGCGACCCTCAATCGCCGTGGTGGAATCTGCGTGGTAGCAATGAACACACCGATCGCAACGCCATCGTGCGCCTGGCCTGGCAGCGCAGCCTCAAGCACCTGCGCGCGACCTTCGGCAAGGATCCGGCCAGCTGGCAGTGGGGCAAGGCCCATACCCTCACGCACAACCATCCGCTGGGCGTGAAGAAGCCGCTGAACCTGTTGTTCAATGTCGGGCCCTACGCCGCGCCGGGGACCCACGAGGTGCCGAACAACCTGTCGGCGAAGATCGGCCCGGCGCCCTGGCCGGTCACCTACGGGCCATCCACCCGCCGCCTGATCGACTTCGCCGACGCCGGCGCCGCGCTGACCATCAATCCGGTCGGGCAGAGTGGCGTGCCGTTCGACCGGCACTATGGCGACCAGGCCGAGGACTATATCGAGGGGCGCTATCACAAGGCGCGGATGGGGGTGATTCCGGCGCAAAGCACGCTGCGGCTGGTGCCCAGATAGAAACCGGGGCCGCACAGCGGCCCTCTCGCAATCCATGAGGTCACGCAATGCAGAAACACTTCATCGAGATCGACGGAGCACGCATGAGCTATGTCGACCAGGGCCAGGGCTTCCCGGTGCTGCTGGGTCACAGCTACCTGTGGTCGTCCGCCATGTGGCAACCGCAGATCGACGCCCTGTCACGGCACTTCCGGGTCATCGTGCCTGAGCTGTGGGGCCACGGCGATTCCGCCGCCCCGCCCGCCAGCACCGTCGACATGGCTGCCCTGGCCCGCCAGCACCTGGCGTTGCTCGATGCCCTGGATATCCAGAAGTGCCACCTGGTCGGGCTGTCGGTTGGCGGCATGTGGGGCGCGCAGCTGGCCATCGACCACCCTGAACGAGTCGACCGCCTGGTGCTGATGGACACCTACCTGGGGGCGGAGCCCGAGGCGACGCGGCTGAAGTATTTCGGTTTGCTGGATGCGGCAAGCAAAGCGGGAGCCTTCATCGACCCGTTGCTGGACGTCGTGGTGCCGATCTTCTTTCATGCCGGAGGGGAAACCGTGCCTGACGTGCGCGAGCAGTTCCGCGCCGGGCTGAAGGCGAGCACTGCCAAGACCATCCGCGAAAGCCTCGACCCCATGGGCCGGGTAATTTTCGGCCGGCCAGACCTGCTGGCGCGACTCGGTGAGCTGCCGGGAGAGCGGACCATCGTGCTCTGCGGCGACCAGGACATCCCAAGGCCACCGGCGGAGTCCGCCGAGATGGCGCAGCTGATTGGATGCCTGGCGGCACAGATTCCATTCGCCGGGCATATCTCCAGCCTGGAGAATCCGCAGGTGGTGAATGATTTCCTGTTGAACTGGTTACCGCGCAATTGCTGAGACCGAAAGGGGCTGCTTTGCAGCCCATCGCCGGCAAGCCGGCTCCCACATGGGCTACGCGGGTTCCTGTGGGAGCCGGCTTGCCGGCGATGGGCCGCACAGCGGCCCCGTTCAGGCGATCAGCCCTGCCAGTTGCCGCCCTCGACGATCACGCTCTCAGGCTTGGTGTCGTCGCTCAGTTCCTTGCGCACGTACTGGTCGTACAGCTTGAGCAGGAACTTCTCCTCGCCGAGCTTGGCCAGTTCGGCGTTCACCCAATCGCGCAACTCGGTATTGCCCTTCTTCACCGCCGGGGCGATCGGTGCTTCGTCACCCAACAGCTGTGGCAGCACGCGGTAGCCCGGGTTCTGCTTGGCCCAGCTAAACAGGATCAGGTTGTCCTGGGCATAGGCATCACCCCGACCGTTGGCCAGCGCGGCCAGCGACTCGGTGTTCTTCTCGAACTTGAGCAGTTTCCAGTCCGGGTGGGTCTTGGTCAGCCAGATATCGGCGGTGGTGCCGGTGGTGACAATGATGGTCTTGTCGGCCAGGTCGTCGAGCTTCTGCACCGGACTGCCGTCGGCGACGATGGCCTGCACCGCCACGCGCAGGTTGGGGTTGGTGAAGTCCACGGCCTCCTTGCGCTCCGGGGTAACGGTCATGTTGGCGAGGATCAGGTCGACCTTGTCGCTCTGCAGGAACGGGATGCGGCTGGCAGGCTCGACCGCGACGAACTCGACCTTGTTCTCGTCGCCCAGCAGGTCCTTGGCGAAGCGACGGCCGATGTCGGTGTCGAAGCCCACGTAGCGGCCGCTTTCATCGACGAAGCCGAACGGTGGCTTGTCGGTGAACACGCCGACGATCAGCTTGTCACGGGCCTTGATGGTTTCCAGGTAGCTGCTGGCCGGCGAGGCGGCGGCGGGCTTGGCCGGATCTTCGGATTTGTTGCAGCCGGCCAGCAGGGCCAGGCCCAGCAATGGCGCGAGCAGTTTGGCGAACGGGGCAGTCTTCATGACAGTTCCTTGTGCAGTGGCTTAGACAGTGTCTTGGGCAGGCTTTCGACGAACGAGAATTTCTCCAGGAACTGCTGCGCGCGTGCGGTCTGCGGTTGAGTGAAGAAGCGCTCAGGGTGGTTCTGTTCAAGGATCCTGCCGGCCTCCATGAACACGATGCGGTCGGCCACCGCGCGGGCGAAGGCCATTTCGTGGGTGACGATGAGCAGGGTCATGCCTTCGCGGGCCAGACCCTGGATCACCTGCAGCACCTCCTTGACCATCTCCGGGTCGAGGGCGGCGGTGACCTCATCGAAGAGCATCACCTGTGGGTTCATGCATAAAGAACGGACAATGGCGATGCGTTGCTGCTGACCACCGGAGAGCTGGCGCGGGAACGCGTCACGCTTGTCCAGCAGCCCTACCCGGGCCAGCAGAGCCTCGGCCTGGGCCTGGGCCTCGTGGCGTTCGCGCTTCTGCACCTTCAGCGGCCCCAGCAGCAAGTTGTCGATCACGCTCATGTGGCCGAACAGGTGGTAGCTCTGGAACACCATGCCGACCCGCTGGCGCACCTGGCGCCAGTCGGTGTCGGGGCCGAGCAGCTCCTGGCCGTCGAGGCGCAGGCTGCCGCCCTGGGCCTCTTCCAGGCCGTTGAGGCAGCGCAGCAGGGTGCTCTTGCCGCAGCCGCTGGGGCCGAGGATCACCACCACCTCGCCGGCCTCGACCTTGAGGTCGATGTCTGCAAGCACCTGGTGCTGGCCGAAGAACTTGTTGAAGCCTTGGAATTCGATCAATGGATTCATGCGTGGGCCCAGCGCCGCTCCAGCACGCGGGAGGCGGCTGACAGCGGATAGCAGACAAGAAAGAAGAACAGGAACAGCGCGCCGTAGATCAGCACCGACTCGTAGGTACGTTCGATGATCTGCTGCCCCGCCTTGATCACTTCGACCACGCCGATCAGCACCGCCAGCGAGCTGGTCTTGATGATCCGCGTGTAGATATTGATGGTCGGCGGGGTCATGCGCTTGAGCGCCTGGGGCAGCAGCACATAGGCATACAACTGCCAGCCGCCCAGGCCGATCGACAAGCCCGCCTCGCGCTGCCCGCGTGGCAGCGACTGCAAGGCGCCGCGCACCACCTCGCCGACCTCGCTGGCGCCCCACAGGCCCAGCACCAGCACCGCGCACCAGAAGCTGGGGATGCTCAGGCCAAAGAAGATCGGCAAGCCGAAGAACACCAGGTACAGCCAGACCAGCACCGGAATCGCCCGGAACAGCTCCAGGTACACCTGCAGCAGGATGTTCAGCCAACGGCTGCCGAGGGTCGCCAGCACGCCGTAGAGCACGCCGCCCAAGGTGGCGAACAGGATGCCCAGCGCCGAGATCGCCAGGGTCTGCCCGGCGCCCGTGGCCAGTTGCGGCAGCGAAACCAGCAGCAGCTCAATGCCCGAACTGGCCATGTTGCAGCCTCCGTTCCAGGTAGCGCAGCAGCAGCGACAGCGGCAGGAAGATCAGCACGCAGAGCAGGGTCAGCACGGCGAGCATTTCGTAGGTCTTGTAGTACAGGGCGATGTAGTTCTTGGTGGTGTAGAGAATCTCCGGCACCGCCACCGCCGAAACCACGGTGGTTTCCTTGAGCAGGAAGACGAAATTGGCGAACAGTGCCGGCAGGCTGAGGATGCCGGCCTGGGGCAGGATCACATGGCGCAGCAGCTGGCCCTCGGAAAGCCCGATGGAGCGCCCGGACTCCAGTTGCGCCCGCGGCACCGCCTCGACCCCGGCGCGCAGTACCTCGGTGAGGTAGGCGCCGCCCATGAACGTCAGGGTGATGATCGCGGCGGCGAAGCCGGATACCTTCACCCCCAGGCTCGGCAAGGCGAAGTAGACGAAGAACAGCTGGATCAGCAACGGTGTGTTGCGCGCCAGCTCCACATAGCCCTTGACCAGGCGCCACAGGTACGGCGTGCGCAACACCAGGATCGTCGCATTGAGCAGCGCCACCAGCAACGAGGTGACGATTGCGATCGCCCCGACTTGCAGGGTCACGCCAACGGCCTTGAAGAAGGCCGGCAGTGTGCTAAGCATGAAAGCAGTGTCGAAGCTCATGGAAGGGGCCTCGGCACGGGGTCACGAAGGTACGGCATGGGAAGGTCCAGGGTCGGCACGAGGGTAGCTCGGCGTCATTTCACGAATAGTGGCGCTGTGCCGGTAAGCACGATTCCTAGACTCTAAAGGCATAAAAATATTTTTATAAATATCTTTATTGCATATCTATATCACCACCCCGTGACGTTCGGAAATTTCCTTCCCTAGACGCGGATCTTTCCGAGGATTTTCCCCTCCAAGGGATTTCAAACTGTGACTTGCACGGCCCATCACATTCAACAAGGAAGACAACGATGAACAGCCCCTGCTTGCCTGCTTCGAACGAACAACTGCTGTGGCTCCTGGCGCTGCGCCGGGCCCTGGCGACTCAACGCTGAGGCTTGCGCTGCACTACTCCAGACCGGCCTGCCCGTCAGCTCAGTACAAACAAAAACGCCGACGCAAAATGCGTCGGCGTTTTTCGTTCCAGGTCGCGTATCAGAACGCTGGCAGTACCGCGCCGCTGTACTTCTTCTCGATGAATGCCTTCACTTCCGGGCTGGTCAGCGCCTTGGCCAGCTTCTGGATCGCCGCGCTGTCCTTGTTGTCCGGGCGGGCAACCAGGAAGTTCACGTACGGCGAATCGCTACCTTCGATCACCAGGGCGTCCTTGGCCGGGTTCAGGCCGGCTTCAAGCGCATAGTTGGTGTTGATCATGTCCAGGTCGACCTGATCCAGCACACGCGGGAGCATGGCCGATTCAAGCTCCTTGAACTTGAGCTTCTTCGGGTTCTCGGCGATATCCTTCGGCGTGGCAAGGGCGTTCTTCGGATCCTTCAGGGTAATCAGCCCGGCCTTCTGCAGCAGCAGCAGGGCACGGCCACTGTTGCTCCCCTCGTTGGGGATGGCCACGGTCGCGCCGTCCTTCAGCTCGGCCAGGCTCTTGACCTTCTTCGAGTAGCCACCGAACGGTTCGACGTGCACGCCGATCACGGTCTCCAGGTGGGTGCCCTTGCCTTCGTTGAAGTTCTTCAGGTACGGCAGGGTCTGGAAGTAGTTGGCGTCCAGGCGCTTCTGGTCGACCTGCACATTGGGCTGGACGTAGTCGGTGAAGACCTTGATCTCCAGGTCCACGCCTTCCTTGGCCAGGGTCGGCTTGATCAGTTCGAGGATTTCGGCATGCGGCACGGGCGTGGCGGCCACCACCAGTTTCTCGGCGGCGTTGGCGAGGCCCGCGAACGACAGTGCGGCGGCCAGGGCGGTGGTCAGCAGGGTCTTTTTCATGGTGATCCTTGTTCTAAAGCTGGGCCATCGCAGATGGCGAGTCGGGTGCCCATCCGTTCGGGTGGGCGTGCAGCGGACAATACCGAGATTTTTTATTCCGGAACAATATCTTTTGATTAGCTGCTTATGCCAAAAACAAATGGCCATCACGCCCTTTGCTTATGAACGGCGGCAGACTGCTCTACGGCGAGCTTTTCCCCAGTCGTGCCAGCGCCGCGCCGAGCAGATCGCGCAGTTCGGCCAAGGTATCCGCCTCTCGACTGCCGCCTAGCTGCATGAGCTGGCGGGCCAGGCTGGCGAGGGGAGCGGTATCGGGCAGGTCGAGATGCGCGGGGAGGATTTCCTCGCCATCGCTGACCAGCAGGGCGAAGTGAATGACGTTCTCCAATTCGCGGGTATTGCCCGGCCAGGCATGCGCTTCGAGCGCCTGCTGGGCGGCCTCGCTGATGAGGGGAACCGGCCGATCCAGGCGCACGCTGTAGATCCCCACGAAGTACTCGGCCAACGGCAGGATATCGCCGACCCGATCACGCAGCGCCGGCAACTCCAGCTCACCTTCGTACAGGTAATGGTAGAGCCGCTCGTTGAAACGCCCCGCGCGCACTGCCAGCGCCAGGTCGATGCTGGACGCGGCCACCAGCCGCACATCGACCGCCTGCGGTTGCGTGGCGCCGACCCGGATCACCTCGCGATTCTCCAGGGCGGCCAACAGCTTGCCCTGGATCGCCAGGGGCAGGTCGGCGATCTCGTCCAGATACAACGTGCCGCCATTGGCCGAACCGAACCATCCGGCGCGACTGCTGGCAGTACCGCCCTGGCTACCGGCGCTGTAGCCGAACAGCTCGGCATCGGCATAGGTCGGGCTGATGGCCGCGCAGTTGACCGACACGAACAGGCCGCCCCGATCGCTGGCGCGATGAATCTGCCGGGCCAGCAGCTCCTTGCCAGTGCCGGTCTCGCCGCGGATCAGCACCGGCAACGGTTGTGGCGCCAGCCGCTCCAGGGCCTGGCGCAGCGCCTGGGAGCGCGGATCGACGAACACCAGCGCCTTGGCGCGGATGCTCAGTGGGCTCTTGTCCAGTTCGGGGAAGGTCAGCAGCGGCTGACCGAATGGGGTGTGAAATGTCATGGAATACTCCCGCCCCGGCCGCAAGCGGTCGAGGGATTCAGCTCAGTCGATGAAAACCTGTGGGTCAGGCGCGGCGCAGGGCGCGCTGGTCGACACGGGCCTGCAGCCGGTAGAGATAGGCAAAGCCCTGCTCCCAGCGCTGGTGCCCGGACTTGACGTTGATATGCCCGGCGTTGGCCAACAGCCCGGCTTCGGCGCCCCAGGCCTGCGCCAGGTACAACGCGCGCGGCACGCTCACCGCCGGGTCGTTGTCGGAGCTGACCACTTGGCTGGGAAACGGCAGGGCCTGCAGGGGAATCGGCGCGAAATTGCGCAGGGCCGGCGCGCAATTCGGCCGCTCGACATCCGCCGGTGCCACCAGCAGCGCGCCGCGCACCCTTTGCTGCAGATCAGGGCTGGCCTGGGCGGCCCAATGCGCGACCGTGATGCAGCCGAGGCTGTGGGCGATGAGAATCACCGGCGAGCGCTCGGCGGCAATCGCTTGCTCCAGCGCCTGTACCCAATCGCGCCGTTGTGGCGTGAGCCAGTCGCTCTGCTCGACCCGGGCACTATTGGGCAGGCTGCGCTGCCAGTGACTTTGCCAATGGTTGTCTGGCGATCCTTGCCAGCCCGGCACAATCAGGTAACGAATCGACTCATTGCGCATGGGGACGCCTCCGGAAGTTTGCGTGCTTGGGTGCAAGTATAGGGAGGCGGTTATATTCGTAAAGGAATAAGAAGCTATTTATTAATAACCAAAATATCCATATGGAAGAGGCTGGCTTCGCGCATAAAAAAAGGGCCATCCCCTGCCAAGGAAAATGGCCCCTAAGCACTTGCCTGAAGAAGGTATCGACGGTCAGCGCGAGGTGATCACCGCCAGCTTGCTGATCCCGGCACGCTCGATCGCCGCCATTGCGCGGGCGACCTCGCCGTAGTTCACACCATCGTCGGCCTGCAGCTGCACACGCAGCTCGGCGTCCTTGTCCTTGGCAGCCTTGAGGTTGGTCTCCAGCAGGTCGGGCTGGATCTCGTCCTTGTTGATGAACAGCTTGCCGCTGCCGTCGATGCTCACTACCAGCGGGTCCTTCTGCTCCACCGGGGCCACGGCCTCGGTCTTGGGCAGGTTGATAGGGATGGCGTTGGTCAGCAACGGCGCGGTGACGATGAACACCACCAACAGCACCAGCATGACGTCCACCAACGGCGTGACGTTGATTTCACTCAACACTTCATCGCTGTCCTGGGTCGAGAAGGCCATGTCAGGACGCCTCCTTCACAGGTTGGGTGAAGCCGGTGTGCTGGCGCTGTACCGCCGGGTGCACCAGTACGCGGAAGGCACTCTTCTGCGCCAGGCTGTAGAAGTCGTGGGCGAAGTCGTCGAGGTCGGCGGCGGTCAGCTTGAGGCGACGGAGGAAGTAGTTGTAGACCAGCACCGCCGGCACCGCGACGGCGATACCCACGCCGGTGGCCACCAACGCCGCGCCGATGGGCCCGGCCACGGTCTCCAGGCTCGCCGAACCCGCCGCGCTGATGCCCTTGAGCGCCTCCATGATGCCCCACACCGTGCCGAACAGGCCGATGAAGGGCGAAGTGCTGCCGATACTGGCCACCACCGCCAGGCCGGTTTCCAGCGAACGACGCTCACGGACGATCTGCTGGCGCAGGGCTCGCTCCAGGCGGTCCTGGTGGTTGATGGCCTGGCTCAAATCGTTAGCGTGACCAGGCTCGCCAACCGCGATCGCCGCAAAGCCCGCCTGGGCGACACGGGCAGCCGGGCCTGGCAGATCGTGGGCCGGCTCGGCGGCGGAGTCGAGGCTGGACGCGGCCCAGAACTGCTGGTGGAAGCGCTTGTCCTGGTTCTTCAGGCGCACGAACTGCACGACCTTGACCAGGGCCAGCGCCCAGGTGGCGACGGAGAAGCCGACCAGCAGCCAGATGACCGCGCCTTCAACGGATTCGAGGGGGGATGCCAACAAGCTCATGATGAAGTCCTTCCTGTGTGCGCTCGCAAGTTAACGAAGCTTGAAATCGATCGGTACGCTGACCCAACCCACCTGGGCCACCTCGCCCTGCTTGGCCGGGACGAAGCTCCAGCGTTTCACCGCCGCCAGCGCGGCGGCGTCCAGGGCGTCGCGACCACTGCTTTTCTGGATCTGGATCTGCCCTGGCTTGCCACTGGGCAGCACCTCGACGCGCAGCAGCACGGTGCCCTCCCAGCCACGGCGCTGGGCCATCTGCGGATATTCCGGCGCCGGGTTCTTGAGGTACGCGGCGTTGGCCGAGGCTGGCGTCACCGGGGCCGGGGCGGGTGGCGCAGACGGAGCCGGCGCGGCCACGGGCGTCGGCGTGGGTGGCGGCGCTTCGACCGGTTTCGGCTGCGGTTTTGGCTGTGGCTTGGCCACAGGCTTGGGCACGACTTTCGGCTTGGGCTTTGGCTTGGCAGCCAACTCGTCGAGCACCGGCGGTGGCGGTTCGAGCACAGGCGCTGCCGGGGCTGGCGGTGGCGGCTCGACGACTGGCGGCGCGGGCGCGGCGAACTCGATGGTCATGGGCGGAATCTGCGGCGGCACGATGGGCAACGCCGGGGTCGGTGCCTGGTTGATCCAGTAGGCGACGGCACCGTGCAGGGCCAGCACCAGCAGCACCAACGCCAGCTTGTCGCGTCGTTTGAGGCCGCTCAGCGGCGTGCGTTGCAGGCGTAACTGACCAAGCGGCAGGCGTAGCGTGCGTCCGAGCTCGACCAGGTCGCCCGATGCCGGGTGCCATGGCTGCTCAAAGGCCCTGACGGCCGTCTGGACATTACCCATTGCTAGAAACTCCTGGGGTGTTGATTCAGGTGTGTGGCTGAATCATCGGGCCTAGGGGCTTAGCTCATAAAGAAATGTTTAAACGTAAAACTAGACCAAAACGGAATAATTATTTCGATGGTCTGTCCACAACCCGCGTCTTTCGCGGCCTGCCGCAGAACAGCTTGCGAACGATGCCTTATCAGCATGCAAAATATTCGCTCAAGGCATCAATCCGCTGCGAGGGCTTTGCCCTCGATCGCTGGCAAGCCAGCTCCCACAGGTCATTGCAGCAGACCCTGTACTGTGGGAGCCGGCTTGCCGGCGATGGGCTGCAGCGCAGCCCCGACTATCCGCCAGCACATAAAAAAACCCGGGACCATGCCCGGGCTTTTCCTTTCATGCCTGCAACTCAGATATCCGCCACCTTCTGCCACACCTTCGGCCGGAAGAACAACGTCTCCCCCCGCGCCAACCCAGTCAGGCTGTCGTGATCCTTGACCACTTCGGCCTCGATCAGCTCGCTCTGCCCTTCCACCTTCAAGGTGACCCGGGTGGTCGCGCCCAACGGGCGGATATCGCGGACCTCGGCGGCATGGTGGCCTTCGGTCTCATGGCGCGACAGCGACACCTCGTGCGGGCGGAACAGCACATGGTGGCCTTCGCTGAGCGCCAGGCGGTTGGAGTCACCCAGGAAGTGGTAGACGAAGTCGTTGGCCGGCTTCTCGTACACCTCGCCCGGCGAGCCGATCTGTTCGATCACACCCTTGTTCATCACCACGATGCGGTCGGCGACTTCCATGGCCTCTTCCTGGTCGTGGGTAACGAATACCGAGGTCAGGTTGATATCCTCGTGCAGCCGCGCCAGCCAGCGGCGCAGCTCCTTGCGCACCTTGGCATCCAGCGCCCCGAACGGCTCGTCGAGCAGCAATACCTTGGGCTCCACCGCCAGGGCTCGAGCCAGGGCGATACGCTGGCGCTGGCCGCCGGACAGCTGCTCGGGGTAGCGATCGGACAACCAGTCGAGCTGGACCATGTTCAGCAGCTCGTGGACCTTCTCGGCTATCTTGCTCTCGCTCGGGCGCTCGCCCTTGGGTTTCATGCGCAGGCCGAAGGCGACGTTGTCGAACACGCTCATATGGCGGAACAGCGCGTAGTGCTGGAACACGAAGCCGACGTTGCGATCACGCACGTCGTGGCCCGACACATCTTCGCCATGGAACACGATGCTGCCGTCATCCGGGGTTTCCAGGCCGGCGATAATGCGCAGCAGGGTGGTCTTGCCGCAGCCCGACGGGCCAAGCAGGGCAACCAGCTCGCCGCTGTGGATGTCCAGGTTGATGTTGTCCAGGGCCTGGAAGCTGTTGAAGCGCTTGCTGACGTTACGAACTTCGATCGACATGAATCATTCCTCCGCGGCGCTGTGGCGCAGGCGGTTAATACGGTTCTCGCTCCACTGCTTGAGCAGCAGGATGAAGAGCGCCAGGATCAGCAGCAGGCTGGCCACGCTGAAGGCCGCGACATGGTTGTACTCGTTGTAGAGGATCTCCACGTGCAGCGGCAAGGTGTTGGTGACGCCACGGATATGCCCGGACACCACCGACACCGCGCCGAACTCGCCCATGGCCCGGGCGGTGCACAGCACCACGCCGTAGATCAGGCCCCACTTGATGTTCGGCAGGGTCACGTGCCAGAACATCTGCCAACCGTTGGCGCCGAGCAGGCGCGCGGCCTCCTCTTCCTGGGTACCCTGCTCCTGCATCAGCGGGATCAGCTCGCGGGCCACGAACGGCACGGTGACGAAGATGGTCGCCAGGACGATGCCCGGCAGGGCGAAGACGATCTGGATGTCGTGGTCCTGCAGCCACGGGCCGAACAGGCCCTGGGCGCCGAACATCAGCACGTAGACCAGGCCGGCGATCACCGGTGACACCGAGAACGGCAGGTCGATCAGGGTCACCAGGATACTCTTGCCACGGAAGCTGTACTTGCTCACGCACCAGGCGGCGCTGACCCCGAACAGCAGGTTCAACGGTACCGAGATGGCCACCGCCAGCAGGGTCAGCTTGAGCGCAGACAACGCATCGGCCTCGAAGATCGCCTCGAAGAAGGTGCCGAAGCCGTTTTTCAGGGCCTGAGACACAACGATCACCAGCGGCAGGGCCAGGAACAGCGCAAAGACGATCCAGGCCAGGGTGATAAGCACGCGGCGCGAAGTGGCACTGCCACGCCGAGCGGCGTTGGCGGCGGCGGTTGCGCCAAGGGTTGATGAAGACATAAGCGGGCCTCCTTCAAGGGGTTTCGATGCGCCGCTGCAGCAAGTTGATCAGCAGCAGCAGGATGAAGGAAACCACCAGCATCAATACGCCGATGGCAGTGGCGCCGGTGTAGTCGTACTGGTCGAGCTTGACCATGATCAGCAACGGCAGGATCTCGGTCTTCATCGGCATGTTGCCGGCGATGAAGATCACCGAGCCATACTCGCCAACGCCACGGGCGAAGGCCAGGGCGAAGCCGGTCAGCCAGGCAGGCAGCAAAGCGGGCGCCAGCACATGGCGGAACACCTGCAAGGGTTTCGCGCCCAGGCAGGCAGCGGCCTCTTCCACCTCACGCGGGATGTCAGCCAGCACTGGCTGCACCGTGCGCACCACGAACGGCAGGGTGACGAACGTCAGCGCCAGGGTAATGCCCAGTGGGGTGTAGGCGATCTTGAAACCAAGATCCGTGGCGAACTGGCCGACCCAGCCCGCAGGGGCGTACAAGGCGGTCAAGGCGATGCCGGCCACGGCGGTGGGCAGGGCGAACGGCAGGTCGATCATCGCATCAATGACCTTGCGCCCGGGGAAGGTGTAGCGCACCAGCACCCAGGCCAGCAGGGTGCCGATCACGCCGTTGATGATGGCGGCGAACAGGGCGGTGCCGAAACTCAGCTTCAGCGCGGCGATGACCCGCGGCGCGCTGACGATGTTCCAGAACTGCTCCCAGGTGAGCTGCGAGGCATGGATGAACATGGCCGCCAGCGGTATCAGCACGATCAGGCTGAGGTACACCAAGGTGTAGCCCAGCGTCAGCCCGAAGCCGGGTATGACGGGGGAAATGCGACGTGACATAAAGGTCCCTGGTTGAGCGCACGAAGCCCGGGAGTCATCCCGGGCCGGTGCAGGCTACTGGAGGGTTTTGTTTGTGGGGCTGCTGCGCAGCCCTTTCGCTGGCAAGCCAGCTCCCACAGTGGCGGTGCATTCCCGCTTCCTGTGGGAGCCGGCTTGCCGGCGAAAGGGGCGCGAAGCGGCCCCGCTTGTTCATTGCCGATCACTGTGCCTGATAAATCTGGTCGAACACACCGCCATCGTTGAAGAACTTCGGCTGCGCAGTCTTCCAGCCACCGAAGTCCTTGTCGATGGTCACCAGGTCCAGTTTCGGGAACTGCTTGCCGAATTCGGCGGCGACCTTCGCGTCACGCGGACGGTAGAAGTTTTGTGCAGCGATCTTCTGGCCAGCCGGGCTGTACAGATGCTTGAGGTATTCCTCGGCGATCTTCTCGTTGCCCTTCTTCTCGGCGTTCTTGTCGACCACCGCCACCGGCGGCTCGGCCAGGATTGACAGCGAAGGCACGACAATCTCGAACTTGTCGGCGCCACCGTCTTCCTTCAGCGCCAGGAAGGCTTCGTTTTCCCACGCCAGCAGCACATCGCCCTGCCCGTTGTTGACGAAGGTGATGGTCGAGCCGCGGGCGCCGGTATCGAGCACCGGCACGTGCTTGAACAGCTCCTGCACGTAGGCCTTGGCCTTGTCTTCGCTGCCGCCGGTCTTCAGGCCATAGGCCCAGGCGGCGAGGAAGTTCCAGCGGGCGCCGCCGGAGGTCTTTGGATTGGGCGTGATCACCGAGACGTCTTTCTTGATCAGGTCGCCCCAGTCCTTGATGCCTTTCGGGTTGCCCTTGCGTACCAGGAACACGATGGTCGAGGTGTACGGCGTGCTGGCGTCCGGCAGGCGCTTCTGCCAGTCCTCCGGCAGGGTCTTGCCAAGCTTGGCGATCTCGTCGATATCGCCGGCCAGGGCCAGGGTCACCACGTCGGCGCGCAGGCCGTCGATGACCGCGCGGCCCTGCTTGCCCGAACCGCCGTGGGACTGCTGGATCTTCACCTTGTCGCCGGGGTTGGCGGCTTGCCAATGCTTGATGAACTCGGCGTTGTACTGCTGGTACAACTCGCGGGTCGGGTCATAGGACACGTTCAGCAATTCGTAGTCCTTGGCGATCGCGGAACCGGCAAAAACGGCACTGGCCAGGGCGGCAAGCGCATAACGGCGGATGGACATGGTGAAGCTCCCGATTGGCATTTTTCTAGTTTTGAAGGGGTGCGGTGTCAGCCGGTCTTGTTACCGGGCTGCTGCAGGCGGAACTTCTCCTTGCGTTCGATCTGCACCACCTGGGCGTTGTGCACGGTGATCTCCACCGCGCCAAAGCGCAGGTCGCGCAGGGCACTCTGGATTTCACGCAGAATGGTGGCTTCGTCCTGACCGTCGATGCTGCGCAGAGATGCACTCATGCTCGTTCTCCTGTGAGTAAGGGAGCCGGGCAGAGGTTTTGAAGGGGATTTGCGCCTGGCTTGAGGGCAATACTAGTGAGGCGCGGATATTCTTAAAAATACTGTTTAAGAATGTTTATATAACCATTAGCGCGAACACTGAACCCTGTGGAAGCTGGTTT